>JAFGNG010000260.1 GCA_016927125.1 Planctomycetota bacterium
ATGAGTATTACCCCCCCGCTCTGCGAGATGCTCTCCGATGAGTTGCTGCAGGAACGTTACGTTGCCCGCCTGGTCCTCTTGCGTGAGCTCTGCGAAAAAGAGGTCGAACGTACCCGCGAGATGCCGGAATTCCATAATACCGCCCTGATGTACCGGGTAAAGCTTGCTGAGGCGGAGCACCTGTACGAAAAGGTTTACCAGCGCGACCTGCTCGGGGCCTTTCGTCGCTTGCAGGATAAAGGGTATCTGGAATTGATCACCTGCGCGGCCACGCATGGCTTTCTTCCCCTCTTTTCTCATCCCTCCTGCGTGCGGGCGCAATTGCGGATGGCGGTGAAAAATTTTGAAAAGCATTTCCATCGCCCCCCTCAAGGCGTCTGGCTGCCAGAATGCGGCTATGTAGAAGGCCTGGAAGATGAGCTGGCCTCGGTTAACCTGCGGTACTTCTTTCTTGACAGCCACGGGATTTTCTACAGCACTCCCCGGCCCCGTAGCGGGGTTTTCGCCCCGCTCGCTTGCCGCAACGGGGTAGCGGTATTCGGCCGGGATATTGAAAGCTCCCGGCAGGTCTGGTCCAGCGAGGGGGGCTATCCCGGTGATCCCACCTACCGCGAGTTTTACCGCGACATCGGTTACGACGCTGACGAAGAGGCCATCAAGCCCTACCTGCATGAAGACGGGGTGCGCCGGAACCTCGGCATTAAATATCACCGCATCACCGGCCGCGGCGTTCCCCTGCAGGACAAGGCCTTGTACAACTCCGACGAAGCCAGGAACCGCGCTATCGAGCACGCGGGTAACTTCATGTATAACCGCCAAGCGCAAATTCGCTACCTGGCTTCGCACCTGGATCACCCGCCGATAATTGTCGCGCCCTATGACGCCGAGCTGTTCGGGCACTGGTGGTATGAAGGCCCGGTCTTCCTGGATTCCCTCTTCCGCAAAATCGCTTATGACCAGGATGAAATCGAGCTGACCACGCCGACGGAAGAGCTGTCCCGCCATCCCCGCCTGCAGGTGGTCCAGCCCTCCCCCTCCAGCTGGGGCGACAAGGGTTATTATGAAACCTGGCTTAATGGCAGCAACGACTGGATCTACCGCCACCTGCACAAGGCGGAGGGGCAGATGGTAGAGATTGCCCGCGCCCACCGGGGTGTCAAAGAGAACCAGGGAGCTGACAGCCTGCGGGTACGGGCCCTCAACCAGGCCGCTCGCGAATTAATGTTGGCGCAATCCAGTGACTGGGCCTTTATCATGACTACCGGCACCATGGTGAAATATGCGGAGCAGCGGGTCTTTAACCACATCAACCGCTTCGGTGAGATTTATGAAATGCTTGCTTCCGGGAAGGTGATTCAGGAACGCCTGGAAGATCTTGAAAACCGGGACAACATTTTCCCGGAAATGGACTTTACGGTCTATTGCGATTGAGCTGAAACCTAACCCCCGTTTTCGCCAAAGCCTGATTCCACTAGTTCAATCAAACTCTGCAAGGCCTCTTCCGCGTCATTGCCGCGGGTATGGATGTGAAGGGTGGTGTTGCATTCCGCACCGAGCATCATGATGCCCATAATGCTCTTGCCGTTAACCTCCTGGCCGTCCTTGATTAGCAGGACATCGGATTGAAACTTGTTAGCCATTTCGACAAAGAGCGCAGCTGGCCGGGCGTGCAGCCCGTAAGCATTGGTCAAAGTGACTGTCTGTTTCAGTTCCATAAGCCGCTACTTCCGGATAGTGAATTGCGGAGATTCATTTATTTTAAACTGCGCCCCTCCAAAAATCAGGGATGCGATGGTTGCGACTCTTTACCCTGTTAGCGTGTACGCAACTGCTGGAAAATCTCCAAAACCGCCGCGGAGAGTTTTTCCGGGTCATGCCGGCTGGGCTGTTCAAGGTCAATGACATCGCGCAGGAATACCCGCACCGGCAACTGCGCCAGCCCCTTGCGGTCGTACTCGGTCAGGTACTCTCCCTTGTTCTGATGGGATTCCAGCTTCACGGCGCTGGGGCGGTAGGAATTGACCAGAATTGCGTCCATGGCCAATCCCGGCGCAATCTTTTCAACCGCCTGCAGGTATTCCGCCACCGTGAAGCCGTCGGTCTCTCCCGGCTGGCACATGGTATTGATGATAAAGAGCTTCACCGCCTGTGACTTCGTGATGGTGGACGCAATATCTTCTTCCAGCAGGGTGGGCAGGACGCTGGTGTACAAACTGCCGGGACCAAAGACGATCAGGTCGGCGCTCTTCAGGGCTTCCAGCACATCCGGCGGGGCGCTCCCGGACTGGGGCTTCAGTTCCAATCCTTCAATCGGCTTGCCACACTGGGCAATTACCCTCTGGCCGGTACTCTTGCTCCCGTCGGGATGCGTTGCCACCAGCGATACCCGGTCGAGCGTAGCGGGCAGCACCATCCCGCGGACGGAAAGGATCCGGTTGGACTCCAGGATCGCCTGGCCGAAATCCTCCCGGATCTGGCTCAGGACATAAATAAACAAGTTGCCGAAGGAGTGGCCTGCGAATTCGCCCTCGGTAAAGCGGTGCTGCATCAAATCGCGCATCACCGGTCCGGCATCCGCCAGCGCCACCAGGCAGTTGCGGATGTCTCCCGGAGGCAGAATATCAAAATCCTTCCGCAGCCTGCCCGAACTGCCGCCATCATCAGCCATACTGACTACCGCGGTAATGCTGACGGGGTGGGTCTTGAGACCGGTCAACAGGGTGGAGAGGCCGTGGCCTCCTCCCAGGCAGACTACGCGGGGACCAAGTTCGCGGCGGGCCTGGTCGTAAGCAATCTCGGTAATGCCGCGCTTTTCGCCCTTGCGCAAGAGCTTTTCGGTGGTGCGGACCAGGCGGTAAACCCCAGTAAATACCAGGATTACCCCCAGACCAATTAAAATCCCGGCAGTGGTATAGAAATTAACCAGGCCTTCTGGATTTTCCCCCGGCATCGGGCTTTTAAACATCCCCAACCCCAGGAAGATTGCGCCCAGCACCAGGAAGACCGCGCCAAAGGAAGCGACCAGCACCCAGCGCTTCAAGCGTAATCCGGGCAGCAACCATCGCCAGCTTCTCATTTATCTTAGTCCTTGATCAAGGAGTTCTCATCCGCTTCGGCGAGCAGTTCGATAATTTCTGCCTTGTCTCTGGCGTTGAGCAGGAAGCGCCGGAAATTATCATCGCGCAGGTATTTGCTGATATAGGCCAGGCATTCAAGGTGGTCGGAGGGGGAGTTTTGATTTGAAATAACCAAGAAGAAGAGGTGTACCGGTTTGCCGTCCAAGGCATCGAACTCCACCCCCTCGCGGCTTCTGCCCAGAACCCCCACGATTTTTTTAATCGAAGGGTGCTTGGCGTGCGGGATAGCCACGCTCTGGCCGATGCCAGTGCTGCCGAGTTTTTCCCGTTCCTGCAAAGCCTTCAGAATCCCCTTCCGGGTCTCCTGCCTCACCTGGCCGGTTGCGACCAACACATCGACCATGGTAACAAGAAGTTCGTTTTTGGATTGTGCTTCCAGCTCATCTATTACCGCTGTCGGAGCAATGAAATCTCTGAATCGAATCAAGTTGGCTCTCCGTTGCTATTCTTCAAAATCCTCGTCGTCATCTTCGGTTTCCGCAATTTCTGCCGACGTTAACTCCCGGCGTTCAACATGACGGTGATGCCCACGCACCCTTTCCTTATGGCGGCGGAGCTGGCGCTGGGCCTTGTCCAGGGCAAGGTCAATCGCCGCGTACATGCTCTCATGGGCGACATCAATCACCACATCGGGATTGTTGTTGATATGCAGGATGATCTCGCAATGAAAAGTGCGATCCTCACTTTTGAGGAGGATGTCTGTCGTGGTGACCCCGTTAAAAAACTTTTGTAGCTTTTCCGCCTTCTCAGCGGCGTAAGTCCTGATTGCGTCGCTTAATTCAAAATGCCGGCCGGTAATGTTGATCTGCACAATATTCCTCCAAAGTTAGAGATATTTAGATGAAAAGGTTGGCATTCAAAAACTCTAGCAACCCCTACTTTCAATAATAGATGAATGGTGAGCAGGCAAGGTTTTGCCTCAGGCTACGACTTCAATGTTGATCATTTTCTCAAAACCAACAAGTTCAAAGAGCCAGGTCATATTTTCTGAAATGCGGATGGTCAACCGCTTGTTGAGGCGCGCGGTATCCGCAAGAAGGTGTCCGATAGTGCCCATGTAGGCGCTAAAAATGAAAGAAACGTCGGTGAAGTCCAAGATAATTTCTTCAAAATCCTGTTTGAGAAGCTCTTCGCATTTCTCTCTGAATTCCGCGTGGTTTTCCCAATAGAGATCAATATTAGCGAAGAGGACATTCTCACGAATCTCAAAATTATCCATTTTCTCTCGCTTTCCTGCAATCCTGGAGCGGCTGATCTTGCCTTCTCCCATGGCCTATAACATACCTCGACATACTTCCCATGTCAAGCAAATGGCGAGCCGATCTTTCCCAACAAAAAAGTATTTTAGTGCTTTGGAGGCTTTTAACCTTCAATTTCAGAGATTATCTCGATTTTCGTGAAAAAAACCGTAGTCCCAGCGGAGACATCATAGAGCAGAAACCCAAGCTCGAAGATTTTCTGCCCCCGGGGAATCTTCTCGGTGAATTCCCACTTGGACTTTTCCGTTTTCCAGACTGGCTCCGTCAGCGAAAAAACCAGCGGCTTCTCCTTGCCTCCCAGGGGCATGGCCCGGCTTTCATAATATTCCTTCGCCTCTCCCAAGCGCACAAAGCAAGCCAGGGAAAGTTGCTTCTGGTTCTCGGCATAATCTGTATTCGCAGAGGCTGAAATCGATACCGGATGTCCATCCCTGGACCGGGAGGGCAACTTCGCCGCGATGCTGAGCTTGCCCTGGACGCTCTTTTCCGTAACCACCAGCAGGTGGGGAGCGGGTTCCGCCAGCAGATGCACCTCTCCCGGGTCCGCCCATTCCTGCACTGACCAGCTTAAGCTTGCGAGAATTTCCCTGGTAACTATCTGCGGGGGGGCTTGTTCCGGCTGGGGAGCAGGGAGCTTTGCTTCCGGTTTGGTCTCCGCCTTGATTTCCGGCTTGGCCTCCGGTTTCTCTTCCGGCTGCGCTTCAGGTTTGATTTCGGGTCGGGCTTCCGGTTTGATCTCCGGCATGCTGTCAGCCATTGCTTCTGGCTGGGGAGCCTCGCCTACCCCTTCAGGTTCGAGCAGCATGACCGCGGCCGGGCCTTTGCCGGGATCGGTTTCTGGAGGTATTGGGGGAGCCTCCGCGATCAC
>JAFGNG010000261.1 GCA_016927125.1 Planctomycetota bacterium
GAGGCGTGGAATTATTCTCTTTGCTTTGACAATGCTTACGATTGCAGCAAGCCTTTTATTAATCAGCAAAAGCCCCTGGTTTTTAGCGGTCGTTAGGGTTGTCTTCCCTGCCCAGCGCAGCTTCCTGGGACCGGGTAGCATCCGTCGCCTCGTTACCGGGGCGAACGCGTTTCTTTTTATCTTCAAGCTGCTTGCGGTTATCATTTTTTTGCCGCCGTTCTTCTTCCCGTCGCCGCTGCCGGGACCGGATTTTTTCATTTAGCTCTTCTTCATTAGTGACCAGCTTGATGAGGTAAAGAATCCAGAGAAACGCGGCAAAGATCAGAATTAAGGCAATGACAAGATAAAAAACCAGGATTTGGATCATCTTCAGGATCCCCCAAGGCGATATGGTTGACAGTGATCCATTAACCAGAAAAACGTAAAGCCTAGTAATTATCTTCTGGTTAGTTATCGGGATTCAGAGGAATCTGATCCTGTGCCGGAAAACCGGGATAACTATCAGCTATATAAACAAGTTATATGGGTAGCAAAGGCAAGTCAAGCGGTTTTTGAATCATCGTCTTGCGAAAGCTTAAGACAAGCATTTTTTGCGGCTACAGACAGGTTTTTGCAGTAGCTTGACTTTGCCCTATTCAAGTAGTATCTTTAAAGCAATGGATTTAAAAATCCTATTCCGAAGTGCCGGTTTCAAAGGCGGAATGAGGGCATTTTGATTGGATTAAGCAATGATAAATACATACTCGGATCGGACGCGAAGTAAGACGCTGTTGTTCGGAACTCACCAAACCAGGATGGGGTTACGCAAACCTCGGGCAATGGCTGCATTTTTTTTGCTTTTGCTGATATTATTTTCCGGAGCAGGTTCCGAACTGATTGCCCAAGAAACACTTAAAATTGCGCCTCGCAATCCTGCGTTTGTAAGCCACCTGGTAAAAATTCAGAGCGCCCCGGCAGGTTCCCCGGCTGGCAACTACACTGGCTTTCTCCCTTCGCCGCGCGACAAGTCTTATCTACAGGAGCAAGGCATAAAATACCAGATCCTGGGGCTGGGTTTTTCCCCGTCTTATGATCTGCGCGATTACGCCAAGCTCACCCCGGTGCGCGACCAAGGCGCGTATAGCACCTGCTGGACCTTCGGTGCTTATGGCTCCATGGAGTCCTGCCTGCTGCCGGGTGAGTCACGGAATTTCTCTGAAAACAATATGGCGAACCTGCATGGCTATGACTGGGGCTACGATTACGGCGGCAATCTCGAGATGGCCATGGCATACCTGGCCCGTTGGAGCGGGCCGGTTGAGGAGACTGCCGACCCTTATCCCAATCCCGGCGGCAGCCCGACCGGCCTGCCGGTCCAGAAACATACCCAGCGGATCATTATCCTTCCCGACCGGGCAAGCGCATCTGATAACGACGCCATTAAGGAAGCGATCGAAACCTATGGCGCAATCTTCAGCTCAATGTACTGGAGCTCGTCCAGGTATAACAGCTCAACCTATGGATATTATTACAGCGGGACGGCTTACTCCAACCATGCGATCACTATTGTGGGATGGGATGATAATTACAGCAAGAGCAACTTTATTCCCCGGCGTCCTTCTGGGGACGGAGCTTTTATCGTCAGAAACAGTTGGGGGCCATCCTGGGGAGAGGGGGGGTATTTCTATATTTCTTACGAAGATACCCGCATCGGCACCACCAACGGAGTATTCAGCGGGGTTGAGCCCGCCGACAACTATACCAGCATTTACCAATATGATCCCCTGGGCTGGGTTGATTCGGTGGGCTACATTGATCCCACCGCCTGGGGAGCGAATATCTTTACGGTTGCAAATGAAGACGACCTGGCGGCAGTGTCTTTCTATACCGCCTCCCCTGGCAGCAGCTATGAAATTTATATTTATACCGGGTGTAGCGCGGGTGATCCTATCAGCGGAACCCTTGCCCTTTCCCAGGCCGGGGTTACAGAATATCCAGGATATTATACCATCCCGCTGGCTTCACCAGTGGCGCTTTCTCCCGGCGTCCGCTTTTCAGTGGTGGTTAAGTTTGTTACCCCGGGGTATAACTATCCCGTTCCGATTGAATGGCCAATAGCAGGTTATTCCACCGCGGCGGCGGCGGGCGCGGGGGAGAGTTTTTTCAGTTATGACGGCCTGGATTGGCTCGATGCCGTCTCGGAACTCGATAATTGTAATATCTGCATCAAGGCCTTTGCCGGGTTCAAACCCGTCGCGGTCGCCAGCTTTACCCTCCAGGGCGGCCAGGAGGTTTATTTCCATGCCTCTGACAGTTATGATCCTGATGGCTCGGAGATAGTTGCCTGGGAATGGCTGCTGGCTGGCAACCCCTTCTCCGACCAGCAGGATTTCACCCATACCTTCCCAGGCTACGCCTATGACCCGGCTTTTGGAATTACCGGCGCAATGGCCCCCTATGAGATTACCCTGCGGGTGCAGGATGCCCAGGGAGCGTGGAGTGAAGCCGAAGCCTTAACCATTGACTGGCTACCCGGGGATGTTGACGGGAATGATCTTATCGATCTGGCAGATTTCTTTATTCTGAAAACCTATTACGGAACCTTCTACTCCGCTGCCAATATTGATAACCTGGAAAAGGTCGATTTCGCCGACTTTGTGATCATGCGCACTCACTATGGCACAACCCGCTAATTAACAACCCTCCGACACCACTGTAAATAAACAGGGGAATGCAAAAGCATTCCCCTGTAGTTGCTCCCCCCTGCATTTGTAAAACAAAGGGTTTTGTCTTACAAAACGGACAGAACGTTAATTTTTTGCCAAGCCTTTTGAGCGCCGGACAATCTTGGTCTTGGTAACCTCTTCTCCCAGGCACAGCCAGCGGGTTTCATAGGGCTTGAATTTCAACGTCGCTCCCGGATTGACCTTCGCTCCCTTTCGGAGGAGATCCCGCCAGAGGCCATTTTGATCATCAGGCAGTATACTGTCATTGACCGTTATGTCAACTGGCTTATTGGTGATATTGCTGATCGCAACGATAATTTCATTCTTATGAAGAGAAGTTCTCCGGACAGCGAAAAATTCCTTGCCGAGTTCAAGCACCTCCTGCGGGGCATCGGGGTGGAAGGCGGGATGCTGCCTGCGGATCCGGATCCGGCGGACATACTCGGTGAAGACTTGGTTTGCAGGGGAGCCCTCCTTGTCAAGCAAGGCAGCCAGGGAATTTTTATCCCACTTGCGGCGGTTGAGGGTACGGGCCCGGCCGGTCTGTTCCAGACCTTCATACCAATTACGGGTTGCGGTCAGGCTGTGGAAATAGATCGCGGGAATCCCCTTGAGCGCTAGCGGGATGGTCTGCGAGCAGAGGAACCTGTTGATCTGCGCCTCCGTAACTTCCGTATTATCCTCGGAGTTATCCCCGAGGGCGTCAAAATAAGAAATATTGATTTCATAGGGGCTTTCGCTGCCATCGCTGTTCTGCTTGGTTGAGATCTGCCCTCCCAACGCCACCATCCGGGCAAAGAGCGACTGGCATTCCTTCTGTGGAATCAGGCCTTCCAGGGGCCGAACCCCGATGCCGTCATGGGAGGCGGTAAAATTAAAAAAGGTGCAGCCCGCTGGCGGGTTATCCAGTGAGTCGGCCCAAGTGGTCAGGTATTGGGCGTTCCCGGTGGTTAGCGCATGCAGCAGCAACGGGGGCAGGCTGAACTGATAGACCAGGTTGGCCTCGTCGCCCTTGCCAAAATAAGAAATATTTTCCTCGTGCGGGACATTGGTTTCCGTCAGGAGAAGGACATCCGGCGCGATCACCCCCAGCACATCGCGGAAGAGCTTTACGATCTCATGGGTTTCCGGAAGGTGGATGCAGGAGGTACCGACCTTCTTCCAGATATAAGCAATAGCATCCAGCCGCAGCGCCCTTGCTCCCATATAGATATAGTAAAGCATAATGTCCAGAAATTCGAAGAGCACATCCGGATTCGGAAAGTTGAGATCGATCTGGTCCGGGCCGAAGGTATTCCAGAGATGCTTCTCCCCGGCGCGGGTCTGCACGGGGTTGGCCAGGGGCGAGTTTCGCGGCCGTACCACCGAGGTAAGATCGCGGTCAGGATCGATCTCAATAAAAAAGTGCCGTCCCGGGCCGATGCCGTTGATAAAATCCTTGAAAATCTTGCTTTGCCGGGAGATGTGGTTGAGAACCAGGTCGAACATCAGATTGAAGTTTTCCCCCAGAGCCTGGAGATTGCTCCAGTTACCGTGGTCGGGATTAACCTCCCGATAATCAATAATAGAGAAGCCATCATCCGAGGAGTAAGGAAAGAAGGGCAGGATATGAATAGTATTGATCGCGCGCTTGAGCCGGGTGTCAACAAAACTCTTCAGCGCCGTCAGCGGCGCTGCCCCTTCCTGCCTCACCATATCGGCATAGGTGATGAGGGAGATGTCTTTTTCCGACCAGAGCGCTTTTTTATAAACCGGGTTTTCCCCTACCCCGTAACGCCCAAACAGCATTCGCAGCCGGTGCATGCAGTGGTCCGCTTCCTTGCCGTAAAGAAGCTCGAAGTGGTTATGAAAGCGTTTGATCAACTCACTGCGCATGAATTTTATCATCGCTGTCCTCACATCCCCGGAACATTGCCGACTAGGGCATTCAATTTACGGCGAAGCACCGAATAACTGAAAAAGCTTTTCGCAACTTCATAGTTGTGGTTAAGCATGGCCTCGCGATAATCCTTGTCTTCAAGGATTCGGCTAACCTCTTCGACAATCCGCCTCGTAACAAAACCGTCCATCACCGGCACCTGGAAGCCCAGCGGCTCGATATCCCGGGCAAAGATGTTATAACGGTTGATCAAGACCGGGACGCGGAAATAGACCGCTTCCAAAAAGGCATTGCCGAAACCTTCGTACAGGCTTGGATAGGTCACGAGATCGGCGTGCGGGTAGAGATCCCACAGCGTATAAATCTTGCGCCCCTCGCTGTCAAAATGGCGGATATCGCTGATCCGGGTGGCGAAGAACCGGATATCCACGCCGGCATCCTGCGCGATCTCCTGCAAGACGTTGAAATATTCAAAGCCCTCATCCCCAGCTTCATGCGAAACCACTAGTTTACATTTCGGATTATCCAGCATCTGTACCAGCTTGATCGCATGTTCAATCCCTTTCCTGGGAACGACCCGCGTGGGTTGGAGAATCATGATGTCATCAGGCTTGAGCCCCAGCTCGGCGCGCACATCCGCCGAATACGCGTCAATAGTGGGTGGAGGTTTATCAAAATCAAAGACATTGGGGATGAGCGCCGAGGTTACGCCCTTGCGCCAGGAGAGTTCCTCCTGCGCGGCTTGGTTAATGGTCACGTGCTGTAGGTTCCGGGTGCGCGGGGGAAAGGCCATTTCCAGGTAGTCGGACACGCAGTTTACTAAGAAGCGGTTCCGTTCCCAGTAGAAGTCATGATGATGCGCAATCGAGGGCATACGCGTTTCTTCCAAGAATTCGGTGATGGCAACCCCCAGGGGCACATGCATGGGGATGCTGAGGGTGTTTTCAAAAACCAGCAGGCGGATTTCAAAGGTGTTAACAAAGTTATAGAGGGTTTCTTTCAGGTATTCGCTCAGGTCATAAATCCGGCGGGTCACCAGGCGGGTGCGGTTATTATGTCCCCAGATGCGCTGGTTGATCCACTGGTTCTCGGGATGCTCAAAGTAGGCCTCCGGGATACAGTGGCTGACCTCCGCCGCCCGGTCGAGGCGGCCGGCATACCAACAGGAGAAATACTTGTCATCCCAGAAAACCTGAGCCCACTTGGCGCTTTCCAGGGAAACCCCGTCCGTGCCTGCAAAACGAGTGGAGATAAAGCCTATATTCCCAGCCAAAGCATTCATCCTTTAATGCCGGCCAAGCCAGCCGTGGTTAACGAAAAACCTATAGCCCCGGTATTGGTTTTATCTCTTTAGCAAAACCCTAAACTTTGCTTGCCTTCCCAAGCTTGACAGAAAACCTCCGGGCACTTATGGTAATAAAAATTCTAATACGAATAGGGGCGATTTGTAAAGGCATGTTTTATAACTCAGCCGGGATTTTACCTTCTTGCCATCTGGTTGAGGGCTTTTGGTTTCGGAGAAATTTGAGTGGACCCACTCTCCCTTGGTGCCGGGTTGCTACTCGGCTTGCTTATCGGCGCCAGTATCACCGGTGTGATTCTGATCCGGCGCTCCTCGAAAGTGTGCGAAGCGCAGGCGCGCCTGGAAGCCGAGCGCGACAGCCTGGTGCGTGCGAACCAGGAAAAGCTCGCTGCCTGGGAAGATGCGGAAAAGAAGCTGCGCGAAGCCTTCCAGAGCCTCTCCGCCGAAGCCCTGAATAAAAACAATCAATCCTTTCTCGACCTCGCCA
>JAFGNG010000262.1 GCA_016927125.1 Planctomycetota bacterium
ACGCGGCCCAAATGGCCCTGGCGGAGCTCTACCGGCGCGAAGGACAGAATGTCAAGGCTGACGCGGAATACGCGGATGTCTATGATAAATTACAGCAGAAATACCTGGATGATTCCAGCAACCTCGGGACTAACTACCTCCTGGCGCGAGCCGCCATGGGGGCGGGGGAGTATGATGGCGCGGTGCTGGCCTATGAGCGAGTCTTGACCGCCAAGCCCGATCTCGACCGGGTGAGAATGGATCTTGCGGCGGCCTATATCAAGCTGGACGCCAAGGCCATGGCGGAGCTGGAATTCCAGACAATTGTTAATGACACTCCGGATGACTCCTTGCGCCAAGACGCGCAGGCCTGGCTAGATTCCATGCATGGAGCTGATCAAAAGCATTTACTATTCGGCTCCTTATCTACTGCGTATGTCCGAGACTCCAATCCGCGTTCCGATCCCGTTTCCACCAGGATTCCAACCACTACAGGAGTTTATTACCTGGACGAGGATCTTGCGCACGAGAAGGTGGATTACGCAAATTATTATTCCGCGGTCCTGCGACATATCTACAAAACCCCGCTGGAACCGCTGGACTGGCGCACCACCTTCATCTGGTTCGGCTCGCATTACCATCACCTCGACAGTGAGGACGGCAATTATTATTCTATTAAATCAGGCCCCGGCGCCAGCATCGGGAACTGGGACTTTGAGCTTAGCGGACTGCTCAATGCTTATGAAGAGGACTGGCAGACCTATAGCAAGGGTCACGGCGCAGAGGTTACGATCCGCTACCTGCTTAATGATCATGTAATGCTGGGTTGGGCCTATAAGCTGGAGAACAAGAAGCTCTACCAGGACCGGAACACCGATGCCCGCAACCACAGCCTCTCCTTCCTGCCCGCAGTCATCTGGGGTAAAGATGGGAAGAACCTGCTCAGCTTTGATATTAATTACCAGGCCGAATACAACCAATCTGGTGGCGATTATCGCGAAGCAGTGGAAATGACCCGGCTGCGCGATACCTTTCACTCCATGGGGGGTGAAGTGCGTTACAGCCGCAAACTTGGCTGGGGGTTGAAGCCACATGTCCGATATGGTTTCCGTGAAGTTCGATATACCGCGCGCAATTCTCTCTTCGAAGAGCCGCGCGAGGACCATGTGCATACTTATGAAGCCGGCATTACCAAGGAATTGCCGAGGAATTTTTCTGTAGATCTTACCCATACGCGGATCAGGGCATACTCCAACAGCCCGGTCGATGATTACAGGCGAAACCTGACCGGGATCTCTGTGAAGAAGGTGTTCTGACTCTTTAATGCTTCCGGCACAGACCCGGATGGTGGAATCATATTTAGGAGGGAAAACGATGAAGAAATATTTAACCTTATGCATCTGCTTGATGTTATTTTCCTGCTTGCTGTCTACCTGTGCTTTCTGCGCGGAAGAACCGCAGGCAGAAGAGGCGGCAGCGGTCGCCAAGGTGATTGCCAGTATCGGGACGGTAACGGCGAAGCAGCCGGAGGCCCCGGTGCGGGAACTGGCCAATGGCAGCCCTATTTACTCGGGCGATGTCATTAAGACCAAGTCCGCCAGCAAGGTCCAGATCCAGTTCATGGACTTCACTATTATCAGCATCGGTCCCAAGGCGACCATGACCATCGATAACTTCTTCTTTGAAGAAGGCAACTCCGGCAGCCAGTGCGACACCAGTGTGCTGGAGGGCGCCTTCAAGATCGTGGGCGGCAAGATCAGCAAAATGGCGCCGGACCAGATCAAGGTCAAGACCCCCAGCGCCACCATCGGCATCCGCGGTACCATGGGTGTCGGTTCCGCTGATGACGGCAGCACCACCATGATTTTCATGGGCGGCGGCGCGATTTCCGTGCGCGGTGTGGCGACCGGCGCTTCCGCCGGTGCTGACGGCCCCGCTGGACCGGGCGGGCCAGGAGATCTCGGCCTGCAGGTGCTTACCGGCCAGCCCGGTATGGGTGTGACCACACAGCAGGGTTTTGCCCCTCCGCCCCCGCACATGTTTGATCCCAATTTTATCTTCGGCCTGCTGGACGCAACCTCCGTACCCGGTGCTGGTGACGATGATGATGATGGCGGCGCGGTCGGCTATATCGGCGATGATGATGACGGCGATGATGATGACGGCGGCACCTTGCCGGCCCTGCCAGACCTTCCCGACCGGCCTTTCGATCTCAGCAGTATTGATCCCGGCGGTGAACAGGGCGTTAAAACTTATAACTTTGAAGCCTATGGCCTGGGCGTGCTGGAAAAAGCTTATACTGGTAGCGGCTTTAACTTCAGTCTCTGGTACCCCCTGAAAGGCGAGATCGAGGATTTCACCTCCAAGGGCGGTTGGCTGCATGCGCCCGGCGACTATCCCGGCGCCTGGAATAATGTAAATATTTACCCCTCTGTGCCGGTGAATCCGGATGGGATTTATAATAATATTCCAGAATTTGAACTCTTTACCGATACGCTGGTATTTGATGGCAATCCGCATGATGTCAACGTGATGGTAAGCCATGATAACCTGGGCGAGTTTGCATACATGCTGCGCGCCTCTGCTGAACCCATGGAGAAGGAAGTCTTCCGACAGAATCTGGGAACCCCTGCAAGCGTTGAATATGGCTATTATGGCATGACTTATGCCGGCTTGCCCTCCGGGGACCTTCCTGACAACCAGGTCTTGCGCTACGGGGCCCTGGGGACGTTCAGCGAAAACCTGGGCAATTATTTCGTGGTTCACGAAGAACCCCCGGCCAGCTTTGATGTCGAGTTGGGCGCTGCCGGAGTTGCGGTCAATACTGAAAATCAACGCTGGATCGGTGTCTTTGATAACTCCGGTACTTCCTTGCACGATGGTTCGCACATTGCTTTCGGCTCGGTTGATGATGAGGGCATCCTCACCGGCCAGGTCTTCCTGCAGGAAGTTCTGCAAGATACGCCGGATATTGACGATTATGAACCTGATTATATCACGGGTGAAGTCCAGGGACAACTCTTCGGCCATGAGTACCAGGGCATTGGCCTGCATGGCAGCGGTACCGGTAATATTCAATATCCGCAAGTTGATGCTATGACCGACTGGGATGTGATTGCGGCCGCGTACCTCGACAAAGACAAGACTGAATCCGCCACCGCCGGGGTAATTACCCATGATTCCGGGTTTGTAGCCGGAGTTGCTTTGGATGGCCAGGGAGTCGTAGAGGCAGATAACGGATTAATCTATTCTGGCCACATCTTGCTCGGTGAAGGCGACGATGATGATGACGACGACGAAATAAGCGGGCCGACCTTCTGGCATAACACCAATCCGGAAGCGGTCAGCCTTACCCTCAATGATTCCAGCGAGGGCGGGGCCCAGGGCCTGGTCCACGGCAATCTGGGCGCGGATGAATATACCGCCGATGGCGTTGCCACCGGCAACTCCATGGCTCTGATCCTGGGTGATGATGAATCGGAAGAGAATTCCGCCTTTGTTACCCCGGACCTCTATGCCAGCCTGGTTACAGACGGCGTTGTCGACAATCATACTCTCATGGCCGACGGCAGTTACATTGTTGCTTATCCAATCGCGGAACTGGAAGATAA
Organism: Planctomycetota bacterium; assembly: GCA_016927125.1. Taxonomy (GTDB): domain Bacteria; phylum Planctomycetota; class SZUA-567; order SZUA-567; family JAFGNG01; genus JAFGNG01. The sequence continues at coordinate 3,591 of JAFGNG010000262.1, forward strand.
GCCGTGGATCTCCATGGGCGGACTCGCGGTCCATTATGCTGACGAGGGCGGACAGGAAAGGATTCTACCACGCTTGTTCTCATTCTTCGTCTCCGGTACCAAGGCTGAGATCGACGAGGTAATGTACGCCAATATGAGAAGCAACCACGTGGTCGGTTATTACCACGGGCCGGCGTTGGGCGCTTATCTCACTGGAAACAATCTTTACAGCCTTTCTGGCACTAATGATGCCACTGTGGATTTCAACTCCGAGCAAATCAATAGCATCTTCAACCTCTCCGATAACCAGGCTATCAGCAACCATGTCCTGACCGCTGCCGGAGGCGTTAACCAGAACGGATTCAATGGTTCGATTACAGGCTGGACTGTCAACGGGGCGGCTGTCAATCTCAATGGCAACAGCCAGATGAATGGCGGATTTTACGGCTCAGCCTCCGCTACCGAAGCCCCGGCTTCCATCGGCGGTAATTTCTCCGCCAGCCATTCTACTGGCGAAGGTGGAGCTATTAGCGGTACTTTCGTAGGAAACTCCTACAGCCCGGCTGATTAAAACTACAGTTGGAGACCCCTTAATCTTTCTAAACCCTCTCCGGACACGGGGAGGGTTTTTATTGCAGTGGATTTAGCATCTCCCTGATAATTATCTTTTTGCTCCTTTATCCGCGGTAGTCATTTTCATATAAATTATATTAATCTGGATGGTCAATTAATAAGTGTGTTGAAGGCAATATTTTCCTAAAGAGGCTGCAATCGCATGGTTGCTAAGATTTTAAAAAATCTATTTCTCGCCCTTATTATCACAGGGCTTTTAATTGCTCCTGGGTCGGGCGCAGAGGCTACTGCTAAAAATTATGCCGGTCAATTTCCGTCCCCAAGCAATGGACCGCAGACTCTCAATCCCCTTGACCAAAGCCCTAATCTCCTTTTGCTTCTCAGGATTGCCAACCTTCATGACCTGGGCGAAAAGGCCGATGCCTTGCAGCAGGCGGTCCTCCCGGGGGAGGGCGCGCGGACGCCCGGCTTATTGCAGGCGCTGGGAAATTACCTGCGCAATCCCGGACTGGACAATATCCCGGAAGACGGCTGGTTTGAATTATTGCTCTTCGCCCCACGGGAAGATCGCCTCTCCCAGTTGGTGGTGGCCTTTCCGGTGAAGGAAACCCAGACCTACATCCGCCTGCTGTCCAACCGCCCGTCCATGTCCAGCCAGATCGATGCGGAAGGGATTATACACTTGCGGGAGCAGGAGGTGGTCAGCACGGATCTCTATCTTTGCGCCACCAGCAAGCGCATCGCGATCTTTGGTTCCAACCGCGCTGCGGTTACTAACGCCAGGCTGCTGTATGAAAAAACCGGTGACAGCCTCGCCCCCAATCTTCCTGGGGATGTGAATGTCTATCTCCACCAGAAGAGGTTTATTAGCACGTATGTAACCAATATTAGTACAGCCCTAAAGCAACTGCAACGTGATTTCGTAGCGGATCTCTCCCCTGGACGCAGCGGGCTCACTGAATCCGCCAGCCGCGTAGTCGGGGAGGCCTTGGCAAACTTGAAAAACTTGGGGGAAGAGATCTCTAAGATTCATCTCTCCCTGGAGATTACAAACCGCCTTCGCTTACCCAAAGCTGAAAATCCTGGCTGGGAGAATATCTCTGGAAATGAAGTTTTGGCTCTTGCTGAAATCGATCTGGAACCAGGCAATATCTCCAGGTTTTTGCATAGCGCCGTCCCCCGCCAGGTAGAACTGCTCAAATTCCTGCCCCCGGAAAGCATCGCTTGCGAGTGGTCTTCGTATGAAGCAAACGGCTGGGCACAGCTTATCTCCGGGATAACCGGTTCGATGGAAACCGGTTTTAATGAACCGCTTGATCCTGTCTCCCAGGAAGCCTTGCAGCAATTACTCAGTAGCTTCCTGGATTTAGGAATAACCGAAGTGGCAACCGCCACTGTAGCGCCGCCGGAGGCAAGCCCGGATTTGGATTACCAGCATACCCCGAGCCACTTTATCCTTGCCGCTCTCACCAAGCTGGCCGATTTTAAGCAATTTTTAAATGAGCTCGAAAACACTTTTGCCGCAGAGAGCCCGGTCGTGTCATTTTTGAATCATAGCGGCATGGCCATTAAGCTTGAAAGAAAACCGTGCCTTGTCCTCGATCATGACGCAGAAGCTATTTCTTTTACGATTTCTATCTCCGGCAAGGAAGAACCTGGTGAGGCCAGGCCGATCCCCTTAGTGCTGTCGGGTTCATACCTGGTCTTGCTTTCAGGCAATCTTCTGGTATGCGCAACCGGGCCCCAAGCAGAAATTTTATTAAAGGATTATATTGCCTCGCTTAATAATCAATCTGCCAGGTTTGCTACTTCTCCTTTTGGCATGATTTCCCTGCAGCAAATCCACGAAGATCGCCTGGTCTGGGCGGGTATGCTTGCGCCGCTGCCATATCTCAAAATGGCAATGGGTTCTACTTCCTCAATCAGCAGCACTTTGGGATCAAAGGATCTTTTCCAAAACCGCGAGGGAGGATTCTCCGGGTTTTCTCCAAGACTTCATAACTCGCCTTTTATCATGATGTTAACCGCCGAAAAAGTCGACCGGGAACCAGTTGCAAGGGTGGCTTTTCACCTGCCGTACGATTCGTTACGACTCTTACTCCACGCTTTGTTGACAGACACTTCTAAAAACGAGTAAATATTTCACCCCCCTAAAGCCGATAACTTAAAGAGAAAAAACAAGATAGCGCTAATCCATCCCCAGGTTGGATTTGCAATTGGTTTCTGGTGAATAAGGGGCTTAGAAATGTCGGGAATTCATTCCTCCACAGCGTTCACCATGGTAGAGGTTATGGTTAGCGTCACTGTTGTCGGCCTAATGGTGGCACTATTGTTGCCAGTCTTCTCTGACGCGCATGAATCAGCCTACGCGCTGGAGTGTATGAATAATATGCGGACAATTGGCTTTGGCAGCGAGCAATACTGTGAAGAATTTTTCGAAATGCCCGCCAATGTCATTACCGTCATCACTGATCCCACCATCACCAGCAGGAATTTTAATTCCTCCTATTTTCTTTCCTATGAAGGAGAGGTGACCGGAGCAGGGGTAATGGTGCGAACCAGACATATACCACTGGCAGCCATGTATTGCCTCAATGCGAAGGGAACCTATGTCCAACTTGATGAAACTCGGTATCTCTTTGTCGAAAGGCTTGCAACTACCAGTCTTTCTTCTCGAACAGCAATATCTTCCTATGTCAAAGCCGGGCGGAATATGTTGGTGCCGGACCCCAGGGGAGGAGAGTTTAACATTGGCATCAATCCGCGCTTTAGTCAAAACCAGAAAAAGCCGGTTTTCACCGAGTTAATGGCTAATCATAGTGATGGTGTCAACGCGCTCTTTGGTGACTGTCATATTGAATTTGTTAAAATCAGAAAACAACCCGATTGGATCGAAGGAGATCCGAGAATATTTGAAGAACTCCTTAATCAGCGAGGCCTTGAGATTACTGATATCCCAGAAGAACGACAGGTTAACCCGGAGGATTTTTTTTAATTAAATCAGATCCACCCGTTAATCGGTTAAACTAATATTTTTTTATTGTGAACAAAGCCATGAAAAGATTTAATCATATTAGGGCATTTACCTTAATCGAACTGCTGGTAGTGATTAGTATTATTGTAATCCTTGCCGGGCTCTTGCTGCCGGTAATTGAACAGGCGCGCGAAACCGCCAGGCGCACCGCGTGTCTGAACAATTACAAGCAAATCGGTTTCGGATGCACGGAATATTGTGTTGATTTTGTGGTTTTGCCGGAAAATACCGCCATGAAGAATAAACATTCTTCAATGTTATCAATTTACGGTGCTCCCACAGGCAC
>JAFGNG010000263.1 GCA_016927125.1 Planctomycetota bacterium
AAGCTCGCCATCGCCGAAGGCCTCGTTGCCGCTATTGATTAACGCAATAGCGTTGATATTGGTGGCAATCCTTTTGGGTGTTGGGATAGCAGTTTCAACTTCCGGCTTTGCAATCATCGCCAGGCGGGTCTCCTCGCTTTCCGTGGCTTGCTCAGCTTCTTCCGTGCGGAGAGCTTCGAGACGAGCCGCCCGGTCGCGGGCTTCCTGTTCAGCCTGTACGCGCCGCTCCTGTTCTAACTGCGCCGCCTTGGCAATGCGGGCGGTTTCTTCCCGTTGACGGGCGGCTTCTTCCAGCTCTGCCTGCTCGGCCAACTCCGCTTCCTTGCGTTCCTTTTCTTGCAAGAGGAGTGCCGCGACCTCGGCCCGCATCTTCACTTCCTCCTCCTCGCGGGCTTTGTCCAACAAAGCGGTATCAGTTTCCGGGCGGACCATGATAACGGGCTCGGTCTCTTCCCCTTCAGTATCGGGAAAGGCAGCGCCCTCTATATGAATATCAGAGGGGTGCGCCGTTTCCGGCTGAGGTACGACAGGCCGTGGTTGGGGTTCATCGATGAATTCGACTTCCTCTTCTTCATCGGGAGTTTCTATCTCCGTAATCGCGGTCTCGGTTTCAGTTGTGATCGGTTCAATGGCGGTAATGGGCACATGGGTTACGTTCGAGAGAATGCTGAAGAACTGCTCGCTCTCGACCATGCCCTGGTTCCCGAGCGCGTCATAAGCGGTCGCGCGCAAGAGACAGTTGTTTAAATTACGGTCGCTGTCGGCGGGGATCTTCCACTTATAACTTCCCACCGCCGCTTGCTTGCTGGCAAGTTCGGTCCAGGTCTGGCCGCCATCAGCCGACCAGGAGAGGGTCACCGGATTATCGGCGAGGTTGGCGTCTACCGCCTGCCATTGTATCTCAACGAACTCGCCACCCCGGAGGAAGCGATTACCGCCCTTGATGTCGGTGAGGTAAATGGTCGGGCCTTCGTTATCAAAGGCAAGGGTCAGCCCCGGCTGGGTGCCGGCGCTGGGGATCATGGTGACATTCCCGGCTTTATCGGCGGCGCGCAGGTAGAAGCCGACTTTGGCATCGGTCTCGGTGGTGAAGACAATCGGAGAGGCCGCGCCCTGGTATTGCCCGTACTTCTTCCAGGTAGCGCCTTCATCGGTAGTTGTCCAAAGCTCGACCCAGTCAATGCCGGAGCCGCCGGGATCATCGGCAGCGGTGTAGGTCAGCTCCACCCGGTTGGCAGAGGCGACCTGCGGGCCGGTGAGTTTTGCCGTCGGGGCGGTTGCATCGGAGAGCACCATCCCGGGAGCCTTAATTAGGGCGACATTTCCCGCCCGGTCGCGCACCTTTAGGCGGAACGAATAGGTCGGGTAACGGGAGCCAACCGGCTTCCAGATCATCCTGCCATCTTCCGGCAGTTTATCCTTCAGCAGGTACCAGCGCTGGCCTCCGTCACCGGAGACATGCAGTTCAACGCTGTTCTTGAGCGGATGGTTATCTTGGGTCTGCCAGGCAATGGCAATGCCTTCTTCGCCAATGCGGTCGCTCTTCAAGGGGCTTAAGAATTCGCCCTGCGGCGGGGTGGTGTCGACAATGATCACCCGCTCCGGGTAGGTTCCCGGCTCCGGTGGCAGCTCCTGGTTCCCGGCCCGATCGGTACTGACGATGGAGAAGCCATAAATACCGTCGCCCGGCACCGTGATTTCAAACGGGCTTTGGCGGTCGGGATCGGCGCCATAATTTTTCCAGGTGCGGCCGAGGTCGGTGGTGCCGAAGAGCTCCACCTTCTGGATGGCTGAGCCGAGGCCGTAATCATCGCGGATCGCATAGGCGATCTTAAAGCTGTTATATCTCATGATCAGCGCGTCTTCAGGAGGCGTCCGGTTACTGCCGCCTTCCCCGGCCTGCAAGGAGGATGCGCCCATACAAATCAGTATCAGGAGCGCTACGGTTGTTGCTGCTTTGCGTGTCATTTGATCTCCTTTCCGCGCCTGCCGCATAATCCTTAGAGGTTACGAGAGGCTGTCCGGATAGACAAAAACTTAAAAGACTTCACAAACCCCCGGCTGCTCAACAACAAACCCGAAGTCTTGCATTTTATTTGCCCAAAAAGACAAGAAAATAGTAGAATATAAACTGCCCAATCAGTTTATGCCCGCTTCTTTGGCGAATCAAGAAAAAAGTTGACAAAAGAAAGCTGCGCATTTACTTACTTCGAGAATCTAACACCTTCTTGATACCGGTGTTGCGCAATCATGAACTCTTAAGGTGATTGATATTATTTCTGAATAAAGGGGAGGGCATGTCGATCCATCGCATCGAAATCGCTACCAGAGATGCAGCTTGCGATTCCGCGGGCAAGGGAGTTGCCGAAGATTTACAGCATTTCGGGCTCTCCGGCGTGGAGTCTGTCCGAACGGTGCGGGTCTTTACCATCAGCGGCATTGAGCAGGCACAATGCGAACTCGCGGCCCGCGATTTCCTCGCCGACGCTGTTACCGATCTTTACTCTGTGGATCAGGATGTCCTGTCTGAACCCGGTACCATTGTCGAAATCTCGCGCCTGCCGGGAGTTATGGACCCGGTTGAGCAGAGTGTCCGCAAGGGCCTGCGCCACCTGGGGCTGACTCCAGACTGGGTGCGCGCCTCCACCAAATATATTATAAATTGCGCCGCCACCCCCGAAGAAGTACGCTTCGCCGCCCAGAAGCTACTCGGGAATGAAATTATTGAAGAGATTACAGTCGGAGAGAACGCAAAACATGATGCCTCCGCCGCGCCTGATTATCAATTCAACCGAATTGAGGTCTGCCTTGATAGCTTGGATGACGAAGCTCTCTTAGAGCTTTCCACCTCCAAGGCACTCTACCTCAGCCTGCCAGAGATGAAATGCATCCAGGAGTATTTCCAGAAGGCGGGGCGCAACCCCACCGATGTAGAGCTGGAAATCTTGGCGCAAACCTGGAGTGAGCACTGCGTCCACAAGACCCTCAAGGGCAGGGTCCGCTACCAGGGGCCGGAAGGCACGGAGGTGATCGACAACCTGCTCAAGAGCACCATTGCCAAAGTCACCACCGAGCTGAACAAGCCGTGGTGCTTGTCCGTCTTCAAGGACAACGCCGGGGTGATTTCTTTTGACGAAGATTACGGCGCGGTCTTCAAGGTTGAAACCCACAACCACCCCTCCGCGCTCGATCCCTACGGCGGCGCAGGCACTGGTATCGGCGGCGTGATCCGCGACTGCCTCGGCACCGGGCTGGGGGCCAAGCCGGTAATGAATACCGATATCTTCT
>JAFGNG010000264.1 GCA_016927125.1 Planctomycetota bacterium
AACTCTCCGACCGTTACATTTCCGGGCGTTTTCTCCCGGACAAGGCGATTGACGTAATTGACGAAGGCGGCAGCCGGGTACGCCTCTCCAACCTTACCCGCCCGCCGGATCTCAGGGAATTGCAGCAGAAGCTGGAAAACCACGAGCGGGAAAAGAACGAGGCCGTGGCCAGCCAGGACTTTGAAAAGGCGGCCAAGTACCGTGACGAAGCCGACCAGATCAAGGCGGAGATGGAGCGCCTCCAGAATGAGTGGCGCAACTCGGCCAAAGAGGTGGACGGGGTAGTGGATGAAGAGATCGTCGCCGAGGTTGTGGCGCTGATGACCGGCATCCCCCTTTCGCGCCTGGAATCGCAGGAAACTGAACGCCTGCTGCAGATGGAAGACGAACTGCACAAGCGCGTCATCAACCAGCAGGAAGCGATTGAAGCGATTGCCCGCTCGGTCCGCCGCAGCCGGGCGGGCTTGAAGAATCCCCGCCGGCCGATGGGCTCCTTCATCTTCCTGGGCCCCAGCGGCGTCGGCAAGACCCTGCTGGCCAAGGCGCTGGCGGAATTCATGTTCGGCGAAGAAGAGGCCCTGATCCAAATCGACATGTCCGAATACATGGAAAAACACGCGGTCAGCCGCCTAGTCGGCGCACCTCCCGGATATGTCGGCTTTGAAGAGGGTGGCCAGCTTACCGAAAAGGTTCGCCGCCGTCCCTATGCCGTCGTTCTCCTGGATGAAATTGAAAAGGCGCATTCGGATATCTTTAATATCCTCCTCCAGGTGCTGGAGGAAGGCAAGTTGACCGACAGTTACGGCCGCACGGTCGACATGCGCAATATCATCCTGATCATGACCTCCAATGTGGGCGCGGGGCTGATCAAACGCCAGGGCTCACTAGGCTTTGGCAAGGCCGATATCGACAGCTCCTATGAGCGCATGAAGGAAACTATTATTGAGGCGCTGGAGTCGGAATTCCGCCCGGAATTCATCAACCGCCTCGACGAAGTCATTATCTTCCGCCACCTCACCAAGGAAGACCTGCGCAAGATTGTCGAGCTGGAGATCGCGTCGGTCTGCAAACGCCTGGATGAGCAGAATATCAAGCTGGAATTCACCCCCGAGGCATACGAATTCCTGATTGAACGCGGTTACAATATTGATTTCGGGGCCCGGCCGCTGCGCCGGACCATCGAGAAGTTTGTGGAAGACCCGATCTCCGAGGAGATCCTCTCCGGGCATATTGAGAAGAACACTTCGCTGTCGGTGGAAGTAGAGGAAAAACACCTGGTCTTTAAGTCGACCGCCCTGCCGCCGGAGAAGAAGCCCAAGGAGGTTGCCGCGAAAACTGCCGCGAACAAGGAAGACCAGGACGACTGAGGTTTTATAGATGCCTGCTATTGACCGTTAATCCAGGATGTGCCTGAGAAGGTTTCATTCAATTAAACAGGGAAAAAGCATGAATTTTATTTCCAGCTATGCGGGGCATATCGGCTCCAATATCCTGATCGGCTTCAGTGGGGTTGGACGGGTTATCATCCTTTTCCTCGAGGTTATGAAGTGGCTGGGGCGGGGCCTGCCCAGCCGTAAATCCCTGGTGCAGCAAATGCATTTCATCGGGGTGGAGTCGCTGCCGGTGGTTCTCACCACCGGGGCCTTCACCGGAGCGGTGCTGGTCTACGCCCTCTACCCGGAACTGAGCCGCCTGGGGGTGCGCTCCTGGGTCGGCCCGCTGATTGCGAAATCGCTTACCCAGCAGCTTGGCCCGACTCTCTCAGGACTGATGCTGGCCGGGCGCGTAGGCTGCTCCATGGCGGCGGAACTCGGTTATATGTCGGTCTCAGAACAGATTGACGCGCTCAAGACAATGGGCACCAACCCCGTGCGCTACCTGGTCCTACCGCGGGTTATCTGCGGCACCCTCATGACCCCCTTCCTGACCGCTTTTGCGATGTTTATCGGGATCAGCGCCGGCCTAATCCTGGCCGTCTGGGGGCTGGGAGCGGAGTGGCATTATATCTGGGAGATGACCTGCAGCTTCATGGAGCCTTTTGACTTCTTCCGGGGCTTGCTCAAGGCCTTCTTCTTCGGGTTGACAACTTCGCTGATCTGCTGTTATAAAGGCATGAACGCCACCGGCGGCGCCGAGGGCGTGGGTAAGGCGACCACGGACTCCAATGTCGCTTCCTGTATTACCATCTTGATGCTCAACCTGTTCTTAACCATGATTCTGGTTCAGTTTGCCTAGGAGCTTCGATGGCTAATAATGACGATAATTTTATAGTATTTGAAGATGTATATAAGAGCTTCGGCGCTCTCAACGTCCTCTGCGGGCTTAACTTTACGGTCCGGCGCGGCGAGACTCTGGTTATCATCGGCCAATCCGGCACCGGTAAGAGCGTTACCCTGCGCTGCCTGCTGGGGCTTTTGCGCCCTGACCGGGGGCGGGTATTGTTTGAAGGTGATAATGTCGGCGACATGGATGAAGTCCAGCTCGTAGAGCTTCGCAGCCACTTCGGCATGCTCTTCCAGATGGCAGCTCTCTTCGACAGCCTGACCGTGGGCGAGAATGTCGCTTTTGGGGTTGAGGCCCGCAAGGGGAAAAAACCGGAGGAGATCAAACGGATCGTGAGCGATACCCTGCGCGCCGTCGGCTTACCGGGAATTGAAGACAAGATGCCGGCCGAACTCTCCGGCGGGATGAAGAAACGCGTCGGCCTGGCGCGCGCGGTGGCGCCGGGGCCGGAGGTAATTCTTTACGATGAGCCCACCACCGGGCTCGACCCGATTATGGCGGACGCGATCAACAACCTGATCCTGCGCACCCAGGAACTCTATAACGTAACCTCGATCGTGGTAACCCACGATCTCACAAGCGCCTATAAGGTTGGCGACCGGATTATTATGCTCCACCAGGGCCAGGTGGTCGGAGATGGAACGCCGGAAGAGATCCAGCAGAGCTCGGACCCGATGATCCAGCAATTCATCCACGGCAGCGCCGAGGGCCCGATCAAGGCGATTATGTAATTTAGAAATTTAGCAGTGTAGTTATACTCGTAGCAGCAATGATGATAACTAGTTGAGGCGGCGGCAGGATTTGCTGGGCTGTTCCGATTCTGTTGCCCCGTAAAAATTATACGCACCTTTCATGGAGAAAAATTATGTCGAAGCAGACCCGCCTGGAAATAACTATTGGTGTCTTTGCGATTGCCGCCGTACTGGTGGTTGCCGGAATGATCCTAGCCTTCGGGGGCGGCGCCAACCTCTTTGCCAAGACTTATGATGTCAATATTAAATTCAAGCATGTTGGGGACTTGCTCGCCGGCGCCCCCGTCAAACTGGGAGGGGTTAAGGTAGGATTCATCAAGGACATTTCCCTCCTGGAAGATGGCCACGTTCAGGCTATTGCCGCCATTGCCATCAGCGAAGGCCCTGGGGCAATCAAACTGAAGGAGGGCACTACCGCGTTCATCAATGTCTCCGGGATTGTCGGCGATACCTTTGTCGAACTGGTGCCGGGCGACGGCGAGAAGGATCTGCAAGATATAGAAAACCCTGAAATCATTGAGAGCGGCGGCAACATGATGCAAAATATGCAGACCGCCAGTGCCATGGCGATTGACACCATTGCCAATGTCAAGATCGCGATTAACAACCTCAATGACATTATCGGCGACAAGGACTTCAAGAAAAATATCCACGCAACCGTTGCCAATACTGTTAAAATCGCCGAGAAGGCCGAAGCCATCATGACCGACCTGAAGGGTACGACCGAGAACATCCGTGCCCTTGCCAGTGACGAGAACCTCGCCACCGTCAATGAAATTCTGGAAAACGTCAAGAAATCCAGCGATGACGTCACCACCATCTCTTCGGACCTGAGCAGTATCTTCGCCCGCACGGACAAGCTCTTTGAAGACAAGGAACCGGCGCTACGCAGCAGTTTGGATAATGTCTCTGCGATTACCGCCGATATCCGCGACAAGCTGGCCGCGGTGGACCCCGAGAAAGGCCTGATGCGCTACCTCACCACCAACGAATTCAACCAGCGCTTTGACGCCATCATGGACCAGCTTACCGGGATCACCACCTCCCTGGGCGATATGGTCCAAGGCACTACCAAGCTGGAACTCATGAAGGCCTATATCGGCGGGCGGCGCATGTGGGCGATTGAAGAGAAGGAACTGCGGCGGATGCGCCTCGACGGCGCGGTCGAGATGGAGAACGAAATCTGGCGCCGTGACCGTGAGAAAGTCGCGCAGAGAATGGCAATCATCGCGGCCGAGGAGAAGAAAGAGAAGGAATAAGCCTTCGGGGGGACAGTATTATAAGATCAGGCAAGCCTGGATAGATCTAGAAATTATAAGCAAAATACATATTTTAAGGGGGGATGCTATGACATTGCGATTGTTGCTGCGGATCCTGTTCATAACTTTTGTGGCCGCTTTTGCCTTCCAGGTTTATTGTACCTTAAATCCTGAAAGCACCGATCCCAATTACCTGGGTTACCCTCCGCAAGCGCCGATCTATTCCGCCATCGCGGCGGTAATCGCCTTCGGGATTGTATTTTTCGAAGCCCGTTTCCAGCGCAACCTTGCCCGGGAGATTGTCGCGATCGCCTTCGGCTTGGTGACGGGTATTGTTGTTACCTCTTTTGTGATCGCCCTGCTGATCGTCTTCATCCTCCCGCGGCAATTTACTTTCGCCGATTCCTTTATCGCTATTCGGGACTGGATCCCGCTGATCACGATTACGATCTGTTATGTCGCTGTCACCATCGTCCTTCAGACCAAGGGGGATTTTCGCTTCCTGGTGCCGTATATTGATTTTTCCCACCGCGGCCAGGATGAAGGCGGGTTTATCCTCGATACCTCGGTTATTATTGACGGGCGGATTTCTGATATCTCTACCACTAACATTATTGCCCGGCCTTTTATCCTGCCGGATTTTGTCATTTATGAACTGCAGACCATTGCGGACAGCCCGGATCGCCTCAAGCGCAAGCGCGGCCGGCGGGGACTGGATATCCTCAACGCCCTGCAAAAGTCCGAGAGTGTCCGTGTGCAGATCCTGGAAACCGACATTCCCAATAACTGCGATGTGGATCATGAACTGGTGATGCTTGCCAAGCGCCTGAACGGCCGGGTGATTACCAATGACTTCAACCTTAATAAGATCGCGCAACTGGAAGACGTGCGCGTCATCAACCTTAACGACCTCGCCAACGCCCTCAAGCCGGTTGTTCTGCCGGGTGAAGAGATGCCTCTCCGGATCATCCGCCCGGGCGATGAAATGGGACAGGGCGTCGGCTACCTGGATGACGGCACCATGGTGGTGGTCGAACAGGGACGCAACCATATTAATGAGGATATCACTGTCGTTGTCACCGGCACCATCCAGACCAGTGCTGGTCGCATGGTCTTCGGCAAGTTAAAAGACGACGAGAATGGAGATAATAACCAAAACCGCAGCAACAGTTCTGCAAGCCGTAAAACCGCGGGTGAAAGGACCGCTCAAAGGTCGTGAAGCGTGTATCCTTTATCCTTCCCGCCGCGGGTGAAGGCCTGCGCATGAAAACTCCGGTGCCCAAGCCGTTTCTCGAGCTTGCTGGCATCCCCCTCATTATCCGTACCCTCAACCGCATTACCCAGGTGCGCGGGGTTGCGGAGATCGTAGTCGTCCTCACCTCTCACCTCTTTGGAAAACTAACCGATGATTACGGAGAGGCTCTTACCGCTGCCGGCGCCACCAAGCTGGTACCGGGCGGAGCCACCCGCCAGGAATCAGTCGTGCGGGGGTTTGTGATCGGAGGAATACAAAGCGACCTGGTCGCGGTGCATGATGCGGTGCGCCCCTTTGCGAGTGTCGCCCTGATGAACCGTCTCTGCGACGCTGCAGCGGAGCATGGCGGGGCGGTGCCGGTCCTGCCGGTTATTGACACGCTTAAGAATTGCTCCGAGGATAACCTTATCCTGAATACCGTTTCCCGGAAAAACCTCTTCCAGGTCCAGACCCCGCAGGTCTTCCAGTTTGATAAGTTTTCAGCCGCCTTTAGTGAAGCCCAGGAAAACCTGACTGCCTTTACCGATGACGCTTCCATCATGGAGGCTGCCGGTATAGATGTAATGGGCGTGCCTGGAGAGAGGTTCAACCTTAAAATCACCACCCCGGAAGATCTGCGCCTCGCCGAGGCACTGCTCCAGGCGGGACTGGTATGAAAGGCGTTTTGCCCCATGTCAGACCTTGATCTCCAAACTGTGATCGCTCTGCTCGAAGATGCCTCCTGCGTCATGATTGCCGCGCATGACCGTCCCGACGGCGATGCCACCGGCGCAATACTGGGACTGGCACACCTCTTGAGCGCTCGCGGCAAGACCGTCCGCCTCCACGGCCTCGCTCCCCTGCCCAACCGCTATAAATTCCTGGTTGAGGAGCAAGCTCTTAACTTCTGCCTGGAAGATTGCAGGGAGACTGAAAAACCAGACATCTTTGTCGTGCTGGATTGCGGAGCTTCGGATCGTTGCGATGCCTTCAGCCATCGTGATGCTGAAGATGTCCCCGTACTCAACATTGATCACCACCATTCCAACACCTTCTTCGGCCGCTACAACTGGGTTGAGCCGGAAGCCAGCTCAACCTCCGAGATGATCACCCGCCTCGCCTTTAAGGCTGGTTGGGAGATCTCCCTCCCCGCCGCCGAAGCGCTCTGGGTGGGAATTATCACAGACACCGGGCGTTTTATCTACGAAAACACCCGCGCCGCCACCCTCCAGGTCGCCGCCCGGCTCATTGAACTGGGAGTGGAGCCTGCAAAACTTGGTTCCTCGCTCTACCACGAAGAGAGCTGGAAGACTATCAACCTGAAAACCCGCGCCCTGCAATCCCTTCAGAGCAAATGGAATAACCGGGTTGCCTGGTTCAGCCTTTCCAGTAAGGATTTCGCCGAGTTTGACGCGGATCCCTCCGACTCCAGCGAGCTGGTCGATCTGGCGCGCAATATCTCGGGCGTGCTCCTCGGGATCTTCTTTTATGAACTCCCCGGGAGCAGTGAAACCAAGGTCAGCATCCGCACCAAGCCGCCCTTGAACGCTATCGAACTGGTGCAGCGCTTCGGCGGGGGCGGGCATAAGCGCGCGGCCGGCTGCAGCATTCTACAGCCGTTGGCCAATGCCCAGGCAGCTCTCTTTGCTGAACTTGAAACCCTCTGGGGCGATAAGCTTAAAACCTGATGAAAGGACAATCCATGTTAGAAATCTACGCGGTGATCATGGCGGGCGGGGGCGGCACCCGCTTCTGGCCCGAGAGCCGGGCGGCAAACCCGAAGCAATTTCTTTCCATTGTCGGCGATGCCCCGCTCATTACCCAGACCTTTGACCGCCTGGGCGAAAGTTGCAAGCATGAACGCATCATGGTCATAACCAACTCCCTGCAGGCACCCGGCACCTCTGAACGCCTGCCGAAGATCTTATCCGAAAACATTATCCCTGAGCCGGTGGGCAGGAATACCGC
>JAFGNG010000265.1 GCA_016927125.1 Planctomycetota bacterium
GGCAGGGCGAGCTGCATCTTGTATTTAAAATTGCTGGAACCAGTCCTAGGGTCGGTCAAATTGATTATTACCGTCAGATTTGGAGATATATTTTTATGCAATCGATAAACAGGAGAAGCAATGATGAATAATTTTTTCTTCGATGATCAGGCGCAGCCCTCTTCGCAAAAGAAAAAGGTCAGGCTTAACCAAACAGGCATGGTGGCCGCGGCTTTTCTGCTTCTCTGCGTGGCATCGGTTGGCGTCGCCGTCTTCGTGTGGTCTTTCTGCCGCATCGAGCCCCGCGCCGACCAGGTTGCGGTCCTGATCAGGAAAACCGGCAACGACTTGCCTTCGGGGCAGATCATCGCCACCTCGCCCGAGCAAAAGGGCATCCAGTTGGAACTGCTCGCCGAAGGCCGGTACTTCCGCAACCCTTACACTTGGAGTTGGGAAATCGCCAGGGTTGTTGACATTCCGGCGGGTAAACTCGGCATTGTCACGCGTCTCTTTGGCGAGGACTTGCCGCAGGGCGAAGTCATTGCCCGCGTCGGCACCAAGGGCATCCAGTCGGAAGTTCTGCGCCCCGGCAAGTACCGCATTAACCCCTACGCCTATAATGTGCAATTGTTCGATGCGACCACCATCCAACCCGGCCGCGTCGGGGTGGTGACCTCGCTTACCGGCACGGACGTGCTGAATTCCTCCTTGCCGACGGAAAAGGTCAACAGCTTCCTCGTGGACAAGGAGATGAAGGGCGTAATCGCCGAGGTGCTTGATCCCGGCACTTATTATCTGCACCCGTATATGTATAACGTCGTCGAAGTGAACCTGCAAAGCCAGCGTTTTGAACTGAGCGGCATGGATGTGATCAACTTTCTCACGCTGGACGGGTTTACCGTAGATGTCGAAGGCACTATTGAGTACGCCCTGCAGCGCGACCAGGCGGCGCTCCTCACCCACCGCGTGGGCGACATGGATGATATTATCAAGAAAATCATCCTGCCCCGCGCGCGCGGCTTCAGCCGCATCGAAGGCAGCAAGCATCCGGCCATCAACTTTATCGTCGGCGAGACGCGGCAGAAGTTCCAGAGCGATCTGGAAGCGCACCTGCGCGAGAAATGCGCGTCGTGGGGCCTGGACATCAATGCTGTCCTGGTGAGTAAGATCACGGTTCCTGATGCCATTGCCAGCATCAGCCGCGACCGGGAAATGGCCGTGCAGGAATCGAAGAAGTACGACCAGCAAATCGAGCAGGCCAAGAGCAAGGCCGAACTCGTCAAGCAGGAAATGCTCGCCGAACAGAACAAGGAAAAGGTGCAGGCCGACACGATCCGCATCCGCTCGGTGATCAACGCCGACCAGGGTCAGGCCGTGCGCGTTATCGCCGCGCAGAAGGAACTGGAAGTCGCCAAACTCCGCCGCGAAGCCGCGGTGTTTCAGGCCGACGCCATCCGGCTGCAGGCCGAAGGCGAGCGAGACGCCATTGCCAAGCGCAACGAAGCCGAGGCCGCGGTCGTAGCCGGTAAGGTCAAAGCCTTCCGCACGGGCTCTAACCTCGCCCGGTACACGCTGTACGAAAAGATCGCCCCTCGCATCGATACGATCTTCAGCAATGACACCGAGGACGGGCTGGGTGCTGTCTTCAAGGCCTATCTGCCGCAGGATAAGGAGGGCGTAAAATGAAAAACCTTTCCCGAGTTATAATTCCGCTCGTTGTAGTCGCCGTCCTGCTGGCTGGCACCTGGGGCTTATGGTTGTGGTTCTTTTGCCGTTTTTACGTAGGACCAAACCAGATGGCAGTAGTGATTTCCAAGCATGGCGACCAGTTACCGGAGGGGCAGATCCTGGCCAACGAGAACCAGAAAGGCATCCGCATAGCCGTGCTCGGTGAAGGCCGACATTTCCTTAATCCGTACCTTTATGACCACGAAATCCATTCTGTCATTACTATCGCCCCGGGACAGGTGGGGATTGTCACCTCCAAGGTCGGTGTCGATCTGCCGGAAGGGGAATTCCTGGCGGACGGGAAGCAGAAAGGCATCTGGCATAAAGTGCTGGGGCCGGGCAAATACCGCCTTAATCCTTACGGCTACAAAATTGACCCTGTCGACGCCATCAGCATTCCCATCGGTTACTGCGGCGTGATTACCTCGCTCTCCGGCGAGCAGGCCCCGCATGGCCAATTCGCCGCTGCTAATCAGAAAGGCGTGCGCGAAGACATTCTCCAGCCCGGTCTGTATTACATCAACCCCAAGGCCTTTAAAGTCGACGTGCTGGAGATCGGCGTGAACCAGGTGTCGTTGTTAGGCAAAACCGGTGGTGAAGTCGTTACCAAGAGCCAACTGGAGTCGTCAAATGTAGCAATGGAACAACTGCAGAGGAAAGTGCTGAGCGAAACCAAGCAGAAACGCATGAATTATATGGCCGAGCAACAGGTACAACAGCTGGCAATACCGGGGGGGCTTAACCAGAATGAACCACCTATACCACAGCAGCGCCTGCAGATGACAAATGACAACTCCATGTCGATGATGCTGGCGCAGTTCGTGGAATTTCCCTCCCGCGACGGGTTTCAGATCAGCCTGGACATGACTGTCGAGGTGGAATTACTGCCGGAAAATATTTCCTGGATCTTCAGCCACTATGGCGATCTGCCGGCGGTAGTGGACAAGATCATCATGCCGCAGATTACCTCCATTTCGCGCAACAAAGGTTCGGAGTACCAAGCGAAGGACTTCATCATGGGCGAGGGCCGGGAAAAATTCCAGAATGAGCTTACCAAGGCTCTGGCCACCACGCTGGAACAGAAAAAGGTTATTGTTCACAACGCCCTGATCCGCCACGTCGAAGTGCCCGGGCAGATTCTCGAGCCGATTCAGCAGGCCAGCATCGCCATTGAACAGAACTTGACCAACAAGGAAAAACAGAACACGGCCAGGAAACTCGGCGCGCTCAACACTGAACTCAGCCTGATCGAGCAGCGCCGCGAGCAGGTTGCGCAGGAAACCACTAAACTCAAGGCCGAGATCAAGGCTGACGAGGAAAAACAGGTGGCAGAGATCAGTGCTACGGCCGCGCGCACGGTGGCGGAAATCGCCAAGGAAACCACCAAGATAGAGGCCGATACTGTCCGCACGCTGGGCCAGGCGCAGGCGGATGCCATCACCTATGTTGAGGGAGAAAAGGCCAGAGGGGCGCAGTTGAAGATCGCTGCCCTCGGCGATCCCACGGCTTACAACCTGATGACATTGGCGGAAGAACTTAACGATGATGTCCGCATCAATATCGTCCACTCCGGCCCCGGCACGTTGTGGACCGATCTCGACAGCACCCGAACCGGCAACCTCGGTGGGGCCATAATCTTGAAGGAAAAAGCTGATTCCAAGAGCAATCCGAAATAATCGGATTGCAGTTGTAAGGAATTACCATAACTGGAGATCCGCAAGTTAGATAAAATACGGCTGAGGACAAGAGCTCTGAGACAGCCGCCTCGCGAATCGTCTTAATAGTCGATGTTTTCTGTTTGGCAAAGGTCTGGTCAAGATCGGTGGGCTACTATCACGCCCTTATTGGTGGCAATGCCGAAGGGGGTAATAAACGGTTTTCTTTTAGACAACCTGGCTGGAACTTTTTGAAATTACTTTTTTATTTGAAGTAAAGTTCAAGGCTTGTTTTCACAAGTTGCAAGCAGCGAGGATTTTTTTATAAAAAATAACCGGCAGGAAGACTTTATCTTCACTGCCGACTGACTTCTCTTAAAGTCATGCCGCAACCCTATAATTTCACTCTGTGGGTATTTTTGTTATAATACGGTGAAATCCAACAATTGCAGCAGGAGGTGGCTGCCAATCTTGAGGTGGCTAAAAATCGACTGCTAATCTTCAAAAGATACTTTGCATTTACGTAATATTGCTCTATGACCCAGGCGTCAGAAATAATTTGCCCGATTAGATTTGATAATGTATAATTATCAGCTAATTAGTAACGATGGCCAACTCTCAACGAGGTTTTTCGCGACGCTTTGCCATTCTGAGCTTGGTGTGCCAAGTTTTCTATAGGGAGAGAATAATGCGAACTGCTTTGATTACTGGTGTCACAGGGCAAGATGGCAGCTATCTTGTGGATTTCCTGCTTGCTAAGGATTATGTAGTCCACGGCGTTATTCGGAGAGCATCAACCTTCAATACTCAGAGGATAGATCATATATACAAGGATCCACATAACAGCAAAGCCCGGTTTTTTTTGCATTACGGGGATCTTAGCGATGGTACTGGGTTGCGGCATATTATTGAGCGCGTACAACCGGATGAAGTCTATAATCTGGCAGCTCAATCCCATGTGAAGGTTTCGTTCGAGCAACCCGAGTACACCGCGGATGTGGTGGCGACAGGTACGCTCCGACTATTGGAAGCACTCCGGGATTATATGCAAAATACTAAAAATAAATCACGTTTTTATCATGCCTGTTCCTCGGAAATGTATGGTAATGCACCGCCCCCCCAGAGCGAAACTACACCCTTTGCACCGCGCAGCCCTTATGCTGTCAGCAAATTGGCGGCCTACGGCTATTGTGTCAATTATCGAGAATCCTATGACATGTTTATCTGCAACGGCATTCTGTTCAATCATGAGTCACCCCGGAGGGGAGAAACCTTTGTCACCCGAAAAATTACCCGCGCCATGACCAGGATTAAATTAGGATTGCAAGATAAGCTTTATCTCGGCAATCTGGAGGCAAAACGAGATTGGGGGTATGCAAAAGATTATGTCGAAGCTATGTGGCTGATGCTGCAACAAGATAAGTGTGCTGATTATGTCATTTCAACCGATGCAACCTATTCGGTTAAGGATTTTTTGAACCAGGTGGCGAAACAACTGGAATTAGATTGGGAGAAATATGTTGAAATCGACCCCCGCTATTTCCGGCCGACGGAGGTTAATTGCTTGCTTGGCGATTCGTCCAAGGCCCGCGAGGAGTTGGGCTGGAAGGTGAAAACAAGTTTTAACGAGTTGGTAACTATGATGGTAGAACATGACCTTGAACTGGCCCGCCAGGAACGCACCTTGCTCGATGCCGGACATATTTTATAACCGGGAGGCAAATTTTGAATCAAGACAGTAAAATTCTTCTCGCCGGCTACACCGGTTTGGTTGGTTCGGCTATTTTGCGCAAGTTACAGGCAATGGAATACAGTCAGATTATCCGCCGGGATGTTCAAGACATTGATTTCACCAGACAGGCAGACACGGAGCAGTTTTTTGCTGAGGAAAAACCTGAATATATCTTCTTGGCCGCAGCCAAAGTCGGGGGGATTGTTGCCAACGCGAGCTTTCCGGCTGAATTTATCCGCGACAACCTGATGATTCAAAGCAATATTATTGATGCAGCCTATAAAAATGGGTGCAAAAAACTTCTGTTTTTAGGATCGTCATGCATTTACCCAAAGTTTGCTCCCCAACCTATGCCGGAGAGTTGCCTGTTGACCGGTATCTTGGAACCAACCAACGAATGGTACGCGATCGCCAAGATTGCTGGACTAAAAATGGTTCAAGCCTACCGGCGACAATATGGGTTTTCCGGCATCAGCCTGATGCCCACCAATCTTTACGGTTACAATGATAATTTCAACCTGCGAAGTTCCCATGTCCTGCCTGCATTAATCCGGAAGTTTCATGAAGCAAAATGTAACGACTCCCAGTCGGTAACTCTCTGGGGGAGCGGAAACCCACGCCGAGAGTTCCTGTTCGTTGACGACTTGGCTGACGCGGCAGTGTATCTAATGAATAACTATGACGGCGAAGAAATTGTCAATGTAGGCGTTGGTAAAGATATAACTATTTTAGAGCTTGCGGAAAAAATCGCGGCTATTGTTGGCTGCAAAGCCAAAATTGAGTTTGATTCTTCTCAGCCAGATGGCACACCACAAAAGCTTCTTGATGTCACTTTTTTATCTAAGCTCGGGTGGCAAGCTAAAACCTCTTTGGATGAAGGCTTGCGTAAAACCTACAAGTGGTATTGTGAGCACGAGGCAGAATTGCTGAACAAAGAAAAGTTTTAACATTTACTAACCCACATCTGGGAACATGCGTCGCAACAATGCGTGAGATATTTACACTAGTCAGCAAATAACAAGGACCAATATCTGGCCAAAGCATTGACTCCCTCTCACTCCGAGTGGTATCGTTTGGGGGGGGGCGGGTCAGTGGATCACCTGCGAGTGACGCAGAATTAGCTTGCCAACCTTAGTTGCACCATCGCTTCAGGTTTGAGCGCGCCCGCGACCTGGCGAAGGTTGGTGGTGCAGTCAATACCGGCAGTCAATCGATAGCTCGCGGATAATTGGTGGTGCGGTCGATACTGGCGGTTAACCGATTCCAAAAAATAGCAGATCTGTAACGTTTTGTCAATCAGAGAGTTATCACAAGGCAAGCTTGCATAACGTTGGATGCTGAATCTCACTTCCCGGATTGTTTAAATTAATTAGTATGGGCAAGATCTCTGTTACAATTAAAGTTTATATTTTTGAAGTTTCCACTCCTTATTCCCTTCCTCCTGCCCTGTGGATATTTTTGTTATAGTGCGATGTAGAAGGATGATTGGATAGCGGGTGTTTCAGATTGCTTGTTGAAGATGCCCTAAAAAACCCCTGTCATCTTGCAGTGACAGGGGTCGGTGTTCAATACAAGTGTTAACAACCTTGCGCAAGTCTGGCCGCGCTTAGTGCCGCCGCCGTGCCAGCCCTATCGCCCCGAGCGCCAGGAGCGCC
>JAFGNG010000266.1 GCA_016927125.1 Planctomycetota bacterium
GCGCGGCAAGCACAGCGTCAGCTACCGCCTGCGCGCGGAGATCCCCGGCCGCTTCAGCGCCTTGCCCGCCAAGGGGTACGCCATGTACGCTCCGGAACTCCAGGGTAACTCCGATGAGATTAAGCTGATAATTGAGGATTAAGATTTTATTGCAACAATTGAACTCGAAAACAAGGTAGGGGCACGGCGGGCCGTTCCCTTGCTCATTTTACTTGCGCCGAAACTCCGAAGGGATTAACATACCCCTTCGGAGTTTTTTATGGCATTAGATTGCGATAACTTATAGGTAATAAGCAAAATGATTGATTCTTCCCAAGCCTTCACCGCTTCCGACAGCCAACACATGCGCCGGGCAATAGCGTTGTCGCGTAATGCCCTCGGCTTTGCCAGCCCCAACCCGGCGGTGGGATGCGTGGTGGTGAAAGCGAATGAAATTATAGGCCAGGGCTGTACGCAAGCTTTCGGCGGACCGCACGCGGAAGCAGTGGCGCTGAAAGATGTTGGCGAAGCCGCGCGCGGCGCTACCTTATATGTTAGCCTCATGCCCTGTGCGCACCACGGCAAGACCCCGCCCTGCACGGACGCGATTATTTCCGCTGGCATCGCCCGCGTAGTCGTTGCTCTCGACGACCCCGACCCCGTGAGCGGCAAGGGTAAAGAAGTGTTAGAGAAAGCCGGCGTCAAAGTGGAAATCGGCCTCCTGGCAGAGGAAGCTCTGGAAGTCTTGGCCGGGTTTATCAAGTTTGTTAAGACTGGGATACCATTGCTTCGCTTAAAGTATGCCATGACCCTGGACGGCAAGCTCGCTACCCGCACCGGCTCGAGCGAGTGGATTTCTTCTGAGGAATCCCGCGCCGAGGTGCAGGTGTTGCGTTGCGAGAGTGATGCGTTGATGGTCGGCGCCGGCACTGTCCAGGCCGATAATCCTCTACTCACTGTGCGCGACTCAAAGCAATGGCAGCCCGCGCGAGTGATTGTAGATTCGAAGTGCAGTACTTCTCCTGAAGCTAAAATCTTTCAGGAAGGCAAAGGCAAGGTAATTGTCCTTGTCACGGACAGCGCGCCCGAAGCCTCCTGCCGCGCTTGGGAAGAGCAGGGCGCGGAGATCATCCTGCTTCCCGAAGATAACGGCGGAGTGGATTTGCCAGAAGCCCTGCGCGCTCTCGGGGCAATCGGCATCCGCAATATCCTCTGCGAAGGCGGCAGCCGTCTGGCTGGCTCGCTCTTTGATGCTGGGTTAATTGATGAGGTTATTACCTATGTCGCGCCGAAACTCTGCGGTGGAGCGGAAGCACTTACTCCGATCGGCGGCGAAGGCATTCCTAAGATGCCGGACGCCAGAAAGCTAACTCACGTCACTATGGATACAATCGGCGGTGATCTGCGGATCCGCGGCCGGGTGGGGGAGTGGGAGTGGGCGGAGATTTAATCTGCTAAATAATAATGTAGTACAGGCTCTCTAGCCTGTGACTTCCCCGGTTAAAGAACCGGGGCTACCTATAATTAGTAATCACCAGCTCGTTAATTAAAGCACGGGCTTGCCCGTTGCTGTTAATCAACCTTCCCGCGCGCACGCGGTTAATCTGAAAATCCTTGTACAATTTCTCGAAGAAATCATCCTTCGGATTGGTATTTCGCGGATCGGAGTTGGAGAGCAGCACCCGCGCGCCCGCGCGCGCGAATTTCTTAACCATCTTGGCCAGGCGTATCTGCTCGGTATCATTAAAAGGGGTATGGTGGTAGCTGTTGAAGCTTGAGGTCTTGCTCAAGGGGCGGTAGGGGGGATCCAGGTAGACAAAGGAGTCGCGCACGGACGCGGGCTTGATCTTCCCGAAGTCGCAAACCCTGATCTCCGCAACCTGCAGGCAGCGCGAAGCCGCCTGCAGGTTTTTAATATTACAGATGCGCGGATTCGCATACTTGCCGAAGGGGACATTGAAAAGCCCCTTGCTGTTCAGGCGAAATAAGCCGTTGTAGCAGGTGCGGTTGAGGAAGAGCATCTCTGCCGCGCGGGCAATGCGCTTGCTCTCCAAGCGTTTAAAGGAATCGCCCCTGAGAGGAGTACGGTTGTAATCCTTGCGCACCCGGTAGAAAAATGCTTTGCGCTTTTCTTCATTCAACTTGGAATATTTCCCCGCAATCGCCTGGAGCGCGTAGATCAATTCATCCACTTTATCCTGTACTACTCGGTAGACAAGAACCAATTCACGGTTAATGTCATATAGTGTTGCCGATTTCAGCTTATACTTCTGCGCGAGGTGGAAGAAGACTGCACCCCCACCCAGAAACGGCTCGCAATACTCTTTAACCTGCCCCTGTTTCATCCCGGCATGGAGGTAAGGCTGCAACTGTTTCAGGAGCTGGGTCTTACCCCCCGCCCACTTCAAAAACGGTCCGGCAGGTAGTTTCTTGGGCACTCTGAGAGGGTGCATGGGCAGCCTTTTCAAAAAGCTATATTAAATAATAATCCCTTATTACCTGTCTTGATTGTACGGAGCTGCCTGCGCGTCACCAAGAGGTTTTGCCTGTTCTACAGGGCATTTTTTATTGCAAGCCAGCATAGCAGTGGGTAGAATGCCAATTCTGAAAAGCCAAGCCGGAAGCGGAGTGCCGGCGGTTAAAGCGACCGCCGATTTTCATTTTTATTGCATTTTACCAAGGTAACGCCGTAAGATATAGGAACTTAGCTGTTGTAACGTGATAAACCAAAGGATAATCAGATGAAAAAACCACGCACCCTGGCCCAAAAGGTCTTTGACGCTCATCGGATTGACACGCCCTGCGAAGGCATGAGTGTCCTGCGCGTTGACCGCGTCTTCTGCCACGAGATTACCACGCCCATGGCGATTACCGATCTCATGGCGCGCAAGATGGACAAGGTCTTCGACCGTCGCAAGATTATGGCGGTGATTGATCATGTCACCCCTGCCAAGGACACCAAGAGCGCAATCCAAGGCAAGGTCCTGCGCGATTGGGCGCGCCGCCATAAGCTCCCCCACTGGTTTGACATTGGCGAGAACGGCATCTGCCACGCGATCTTTCCGGAGAAGGGCTTTGTGAGGCCGGGCATGACCGTGATCATGGGCGACAGCCACACCTGCACCCATGGGGCCTTCGGCGCCTTTGCCGCCGGGGTCGGCACCACTGATCTCGAGGTCGGGATCCTGAAGGGGATCTGCGCCTTCCGCGAACCCAAGGCGATCAAGGTCGTACTGAAAGGCCGCCTGCGCAAGCCCGTCAGCGCCAAAGATGTCGTCCTGCGCGTGATCAAGGAATTGACTGTCAAGGGCGCGATCGACTGCGTGATCGAGTTTACCGGCCCGGTGGTCGAGAAGATGAGCATGGAAGCCCGCATGACCATGTGCAACATGGCGATTGAAGCGGGCGGCACCTCGGGAATCTGCATGCCGGACGCGGTGACGGTCGATTACCTCTGGCCCTTTATCAAGAAGGACTTTAAGAACAAGGCTGCGGCGGTCAAGGCTTACTCCCGCTGGCACAGTGATCCCGGCGCGGTTTATGAAAAGGTGCTAACAATCAATGTCTCCGAGCTGCAACCGCAGATGACTGTCGGTTACAAACCGGATGAGGTTGTGGACGTGGCTAAGATGGCGGGCACGCCCGTCGACCAGGTTTATATCGGCAGTTGTACCAACGGCCGGATTGAGGACTTGCGCGCCGCTGCCGCGATTATAAAAGGCAAGAAGATTTCGCCCCGGGTACGCGCGATTGTCTCACCCGCGACCCCGGAGATCTTCAAACAGGCTAATAAAGAAGGGCTGATTGACATCTTCATGCACAGCGGATTCTGCGTCACCAACCCGACCTGCGGCGCTTGCTTGGGTATGAGTAATGGGATTCTCGCCCCCGGAGAGGCCTGCGCCAGCACCACCAACCGCAACTTTAACGGCCGGATGGGCCAGGGCGGGATGGTGTATCTCATGAGCCCGGCAACTGCAGCCGCAACCGCGATTGCCGGAAAGATAGCTGATCCCGGCGCGACCAAGAGCTGGAAGAAGAAGTAATAAACTAAATCTAAATGATTAAAGGAAGATCTGATGAAAAAATTTGGCGGCGAAGTCCTGCTTTTGGACCGCGATAATATCAATACGGATGAAATCATTCCGGCAAAATACTTGACTGAAATCACCAAGGAAGCTCTCAAGCCGCATTTGCTGGAGGATCTCCAACTCAAGGGCTTTGACCCGCAGAGTAAGGCGCTGGCGGATGCCAAGGTGGTGCTGACCCGCAACAACTTTGGCTGCGGCTCTTCGCGCGAGCATGCCCCCTGGGCTTTTGAAATTAACGGCATTAACGCCATTGTCGCGGAAGGCTTTGCCCGGATCTTCCGCCAGAATATGCTCAACTGCGGGATGCTGCCGATCGAGCTCCCGAAGAAAGAAATCACCGCCCTCAGCAAGCTCGCCAGGCAAGGCAAGGCAAAGATGAGCTTCGATCTTAAGCAGCAGAAGCTGACCCTCAAGGCCGGGGGGCGCAGCCGGGCCGTGGCTTTTGAGCTCAATGATTTCGCCACTAAACTCATCAAGGCCGGTGGCTGGGTTGCCTATGCCGATACGGTCTATTAAACTTTCGCCGCGCGCTTAGTTCGACTACCGGGGGACGCGCACAATGTGCCTGCGATTTAACGGCAAATTCAATTCTGGTAAATTTAATCACTTCTGCAGGCTGGCGCTGTTAGCCAGCCTGCTTTTATCAATTATCATTCCTGCTGCTAAGTCGAGTGAAGACTGGCAACTTGCCCTGGATTACCAGGAGCGCATGCGGGTGATCGAGCTTACCCGCAACCTGGACGCCACCTACATGCGACGCCGCGAGGTAGTGAACGAGTTTGTCAAGCTTGGCCGAGGTCCCAACAGCAAGCTGGTACGGGAGCAGCTCCTGGAAACCCTCCCGCGCGGAAATCTGCTGGTACGCCAGAGTGTGATGGAGATCATGGCCCGCATCGGCTCACCTGATTATGTCGAAACGCTGGCCGAGGTTCTTCCCTTTGAGATGTTCCACCAGAACCGGCTCATCCTCCTGCGGTTGCTGCCAAGTTTTTTAGTGCGAGACGATCAATACCGACAGAGCGTGGTGGATGCCTTGTATGGCGATGACAGCGCGATCACGGACTGGCTGCGGGAGATGCTCCGCCGGGACCCCCTGGAACCTTCCGGGCGGGAGCTTGACCGCCAGCAGGCGCAACTCCGCCAAAGGATTATCACCGCGCTGGCGGGCCAGTTGGATCCGATCGGCTCCGCCCTGCAGGGGTACGAGACCAAGCGTTATAACACCGTCGCCCGGGAATTTGTTTTCCAAGTACTACAGGAGAGTATGCTTGGCTCTCGCCACGAATCCCTGGAAACCTGGATGTTTCTAAGGCCCAACGCGCGTTTGAAAGATGCCGAGGCTGTTGGAGAGATCCAGGAGTCTGCTTGCCGCATGCTGGTTGAGATTGGCGCGACCGAGGCCTGCAAGGAGATTCTGGCCTTGGGTTATGTCAAACGGCCGGAAGCGCAGGAGATGGCCTTGGCCTCCCTGGTCAAGCTCTCCCTTTATGCCCACCTGCAATGGGCGGAGAACGAAGCGATCCTGAACGGCCCCGGCTTAAGACAGCATGATATTTTTGACTGGCAGGATTTTTTGGAAACCTTCTCCGCTTGCGAAGAACCCGCTGCACAGCCGGTTCCGCCAGCCCTGCTTAAAATCTGGCAAGCATTTCCCAATACCCTGCGGGAGGCAATAATGCTCTCAAACCAGGCCGGTAATTCCAGACAGGAGAAACTCACGGAAGCTGACAAGGCAAGCATCATCGCCATCCTCAATAAGATTATCTCCAACCCCAGTTTCGCCCGGGAAGAGAAAGCTTTGGAGCGTGCTCTCACCGGGATAGAGGTTAATCCTACGCTTATCGGTTATGACGAAAATCTTTCGGATTCCCTGGCCAGGCATCGCAACCGCCTGCTTCTGGAAAAACTCTTTCCACTCAGCCTGAGACGCCATTCTTCCTGGCGCGAGCTCAAGGCCCCGGAAGAGGTTTGGCGCAAGGAGCAGCAAAAATTCTGCGAGCAGACCGTGGCGTCCGCTTATGAACTGGCAACCAATCTCCTGGAAGATGAAAATACTGCTGAACAGGATGAAGTCCGGTTGCAGGCCTACCAGGCCCTGGGGGTTTCAAAGAAACCAGCAGCTATTGAAATATTACGCAATGATGCCTTGCGGGTGGGTACTTCACCCCGGATGCGGAGTAAGATCTGTTGGGCCCTGGGTGAGATCGGCGGGGTTGAAGCGGTCAGCCTCCTCGGGCAGTTGTCGCAGTACAAAGGCTACTCTTTAAGATCACTGGATCGCCGGGATGAATACAAACAGGTCTGCGCCGCAGTGCAGGCGCTTGGCCGGATCCTGGCACGCTGGGATGACCCCGGCACAAAGCCAGCCCTGGAAGAGCTACTGCGGCTGATGGTTGATCGGAGGACGATTCCGGAATTACCCGATTTGCCCTCTATAAGCGAACAATCTTTATATGAGTTACAAAAATCATTGCAAATTGGTTCAAGTAATTTAACCCCGCTGGAATGGCGGGATTACCAAAAAAAGTTTTACCTGGAGCACGCCGGCAACGAGTTATCCTCAATCCGAACTAAATAAAAGTATTATCCTCATATCTTGAAGTAATCCATGAGGTTAGGTTGTAAAAAGCAGATGTTGTCCAGCCTGGATCAGAAATAATCACTGAAATACTGTTCATACAGCCCGTTCTATCCAACCTGATTAATTTGCGGGAATTGTTCAAGCTGTCTAACCTGCTTGCCGATAAACCCATTATGAATTGATAAGTTGTGCGAAGTAAACCTCGTATGACTTATTTTTTTGCTGTTGAAAGCCATTAAGGTGGTTTTTTAACAGCAGTATTTATTAAAACCATAATCATTGGAGAGTCATTTGGTGAAATCAACTTATACCTCTGGTGAAGCAGCAAACATTTGCGGGCTGAGCTTGTCCACGGTGAAGCGATGGATCAAGCGGGGCGCTTTACAGGTATACCATACCCCAGGCGGGGATATCCGGATTCCGCATGAGCAGTTGCGAGAATTCATGTGCAAATACGATATTCCGTTGCATCACCTGGAAGATGATGAGCCCAGGGTTTTGATCAATGTTGCCGACCGCAAATTGCGCCGCAGCCTCTTGCTCTGCATTGAGGAAGAATTCCCTCACTGCAAAGTAGAGACAGTTGAGGGGGAGATGGATCTGGGCTTTCACCTGGGCAACTTCCGACCCTGGGTATTAATCCTGGCGCAGCAGGATAATAATGCTGATTTACTGAAAACCTGCACGCGGGTGCGGGATTTACTGGCGCCTGAAACCGTCCGGATCGGGGTGGTTAATGCCACGGAGTTCGAAGTTGCCGGCAAACAGGCGCCCAACGCCTTCCTGGAAGCGGATGCCAGCAAGGCTGATCTTGATGAATTTATCTGGGATTTGATGGAAAATATTGCAGGCCGGCGACAGCACCCAGGTCGTTCAAGAAAACGGATTGCATAATGAAAATTTTGAAGGAAGGAGCGGCTCTAAGATGGAATATTTAGAACACTGGGGCCTGAATACGCGCCCATTCGAAAACAATCGGGATATGAATTTCTTTTACCCGGGCTGTGAGCATATCGAAGCGCTCGAACGCTTACTCTATCTTGTTCGTGATGGCAATATGTGTTTCGGTCTGCTCACCGGCGAGATTGGTTCCGGGAAGACCATGGTCCTGCACCAGCTTTGCGAGAAGTTACAGTCCGAGCGCTACCTGGTGGTGCATTTGCCCAACGGCAATATTGAGTTTTCAGATATCCTGCGCGAGGCTATCCACCATATGGAAAACCATACCGGCGCCCGCCGTCGGAAGAAATACGCTGAGGCCAGCAAGTATGAATTGATGACACGCTTTACCGAGATCCTGGAGGATAAAGTCACACGCCTCGGCAAGATCATGGTGATGGTTATTGATGAAGCGCAGAGCCTCTCCGAGGAAGATCTCATCGAGCTTAAAAACTTGACCAACCTCGGCACCATGACAGACAACTCCATCACGATTATCCTTTCCGGACAACCGGAGATCTCCGAAATGGTGCGCAGCTTGCCGCAGATCAACCAGCGGGTGGGTTTGCGTTACCATCTGCCTTGCCTCTCGATGGAAGGCACCAGCGAATACCTGGATTATCGCATGGAGTCCGCCGGCGGCGATGCCGTAGAGATTTTCGGGATCGACGTGAAACAGGAGATTTACAAGCAGACCGAGGGGATCCCGCGTGAAATCAACCGTCTCTGCAAGCTCGCACTGGATCGCAGTTTTTCGCTCGGGCAAAAAAAAGTTTCTGTAGCTACCATCCGCAATATTGCAATTGATATCCATCACCAGGATGCTTTGGCATAAAGAGAGAGCTTTTGATATTACCCAAGTTGAATGTCAGGCAAATTTGACAAGGTTTTGACAAATGGAAGAATCCCAAGACAAATTCAGCCTGCACGAAATGCAAAAGAAAATGAATGGCAGGGATAGTCCCAGCGAACCTGCTTCAGAGCGGATCGAAAGCGCTGAAGAAGCGCCTGGCCTGTTCGCGAGAGGCGGGGTTAGACGCCCGACGCCACCAGTCTCAAACGGCAATCTCCCTCCGCAAGCCATCTTCTCACAGCGAGCTGCTGACGGAGAGCCGTTGCAATTACGCAGAATCCTGCGGGTGCTGCGTCGCCGGTGGATGCTGATCGTCTTGATCATTATTTTGGTGCCCGCCGTAATCGGCTTGTTTGACCAGTACCTGCGCGACAAGGTTTATGTCACGGAGGTGAATTATCGCGAGCTCGCCGAGCAGGAGCTTGGGGTCTTGCAGATTGGCAGCCTTGAACTTTCGCCTTCACCTAATCTGATTGATAATGTGGAGGCAATGATCGAAGAAACGGAAGTAGAAAATCAGTTGCTCAAACTGATCGCTGCGGAATCCAGGAGGATTAAAAATGAAATTTCCTCCCTGAAAAATCCGAAGAAGCAAGCGGAAGGAACCGAACTGGTCGCCAACCTTGACCGGATGGTCGAGGCGAAACTAGCGACGCCTCCCGACAACGATACCTACATGGAGCTGCGCGGCAGGATCACCACCAAAAACATTAAAGATAATACCGTTAAAATTTATCTGCGCGGCAGCTATCCTCAGGTCCATAAGATAGTAGCCCGCTTACTTCTCGACGCCCTTAACAGTTACTACAGCAATACCCGGCTGGACTTGATCTCGGAACGCTTGGCGCAGTTGGAAGAATTGCGCGACAAGAACCAGGAAAAGCTGGAGAATATTCGCGAGGAAATTACCACGCTGGATGAAGAAATCAGTGGCCTCGACATTAATGTCAATGATCACTATAACCAGGTCATCCATATCAAGGAACGCCAGCTTTTAGAGAGTGAAAAGCTCTGGGATCTGGACTCCCGACTCCAGCTGCTCAAGGATGAATACGACTGGGAGGGGCTTAAGAAAAAGTATAAGATCAAAGAGGAAAAAGATATCAGGGTAGTCTTTGTCCAGGGGAATCCCGAGCGTATGAAGTGGCAAAAGTTGGAGCAGGAGCGCGCGGCTCTGCTGACCCATTACACCTCGGCCCATCCCCAGGTGCAGAGACTTGAAAACGATATCCGCGCGATCAAGGATGAACTCATTGCCAGCGGCCAGGTCAATTCCGCCGGGGAACTGCCCGACCTGCCCAGCAACCAGGAAGAGGTTGCAATTGTCAAGATCCAGAACCTGCTTCAGGAAGTTACCCTTGCCAAAATGCGGGTTGAGAGGATCTCCACGGAGATCCAGTCAGCACGGCGACTGGAAGACAAGGCCATGATGGAAATGGAGATGAGCAAGGAAAAGCAAAAGCTCTTGCGCAATTACGAATACGAACGCGAAGAGTTGATGGACCAGCAGCATAATTACCGTCTGACCCACCGGCAGCTGGTTGGGTTGATAGATGATACCAATACTATTTTCAAACAGGTTGAGAGTGATCATAAGTTCGAAATCCACGGGAAGATCCGGTCAGAGCTGGAAAGCCCAAAGCTCATCCTCGATATCACAATTGGCGCTATTTTTGGGTTGATGCTCGGCTATGCCATGGCCTTCATAATGGAGAGCGTTGACAACCGGCTGCATACCCCCTTCGATGTTTATTACCACCTGCGCCTCAATTACCTCGGGGTGGTGCCGTTCTGGGGAGAGAAGGAAGCGGTGGTAATCAGCCCAGACAAACCCGACAGCCAGATCGCTGAGATCTATGCCCACCTACGTAATAATATCCGCTATGCCCGCAGCGATAGCCCTGAGAAATGCCTGCTGATCGCCAGCGCTACCCAGGGCGAGGGGAAGAGCACCATTTCCGCTAACCTTGCCAGTAGTTATGCGCTGGAAGGCAACAACGTGGTGCTGATCGACGCCGACTTGCGCCGCCCGCGCGGCCATAAACTAATCAATATCTTCAAGGGCGAACGCAATATGGAATATGGCCTCTGCGATTACCTTACCGAAGAGGTTAAATTCAACGAGATCATTTACAGTACCTCCGTCCCCGGCCTGTCGCTGATTCCCGCGGGCAGCCGGGTGCGAAATCCTGCCAAATTGATGGGTTCGCCAGAGATGATGGCATTGATCAAGCATGCGGAAGAAAATTTTGATATTGTAATCATTGACTGCCCGGCGGTCCTGCCGGTAGTGGATGCGACCACCCTCTCGGGGCACGTCCGGGGTGTACTGATGGTAATCGCCGCTGAGGAGGTTGAGATCGGAGCGGTGCGGATGGCGCTCTACCGCCTGCAACATGTCGGCAGCCCGATTGTCGGCGCGGTTCTCAACAAGGTCAAGGAACGCTCGACTAGCTATTATTATTACGGCTACCGTGATCGCAGCGGATACTATTACAGCCCCTATAGTGACCCCAAAACCAGTAATGATAAGAAGGAAGATAATGCCTGAAGTTGTGTTATGACAGGTTTTCTAATTAAATATAGGTCCCGAGTAAAAGGATTTTCCAATAGACAATTGTTTAGGAGTTTGATTATGAAGACGCCAATACTATTAATCTCTCTCGCGCTTTGCCTGGCCACTTTCTGCGGTCAGGCTCGCGGCGATCCCTACACGCAGGCAATCCGGGATTCCTTTGATAAAGACACCATGGTTGTCAGCACGGATCCCTTTGCCTCGGCAATGTGCATGGACACCACAGCTAGGGATTATTCCCGGGGATATGAGGCAGAAGAATCATACTCTGCCACAATCTCCAATTCTTCGGCAGGAAGGCAACAGCCGCTTCTGCTTGAAGATCTGCCTACGGAGGAAATGCCGGCTTACCGGATCCGCACCGGGGATGCCATGTTGATCAGCATACCCTATGAGCCGGATTCAGAAAAGACTGTGCCGGTACGCCCAGATGGTCGGATTAACTACCTGTTTGACATCGAAGTCATGGCTGCCGGCCTGACCTATGCGGAGTTGAATCAGGTGCTCTGCAGCCCGGACAACCTGGGCAAGTATTATAAGAATCCACGCGTGACCATTATCGGCCGGAGCTTTGGCGGGAATTCCGTCTTTGTGATGGGGCCGGTTGCAAGACCCGGCAAGCATGAAATCCATAATGACACGTACCTCCTGGATGTTCTCAGTGTCTGCGGAGCCATGTCGCTCTTGCCGCAGGCGACAGAATTCGGTGAACGTCAGGAAGATATAATCAATCTTGAAGACGCTTACATCGCGAGGAAGAAACCGGGTGGGGACCTGATGATCCTGCAAAATATTGACTTTGCCAAGCTCCTGGTGGAAAGGGATATGTCGCATAATATCAAGCTGATGCCAGGCGATTTTATCTATCTTCCCAGCAGCTTAAGCACGGAGAAAAAGATCTTCATGGTTGGCCAACTGCGTTCACCACAGGTAATTTACTATTCAAAATCGATCAGTTTTGTCGAAGCCATTGCCGAGGCTGGAGGTGTTGAAGATGGCACGGCTTGGGTTCGCAAGTGCTTCATTATCCGCGGCGGTGTCAAGCAACCCAAAGAAATGTTGCAAGTTAATTACCCGGAAATCCTCGCATGCAGAGCAGATGATATAACTTTACAAAATGGCGATATCATTCTGATACCCAAAACCCCGCTTTTCAAAACCAGCGAGGTTATCAGCTCGGTACTCCTACCATTGCGTAATATTCTCGAGCTGGATGATATTGTGAAGAACCGATTCCATGGCGGCGACCGGACCTGGAAGGAAGCGGCCAAAGATACGGCTAAGTTATTCAAGCCTTAAGACCGTTTGCTCACAGGCTGGATTATACCACAGGCCTGGGGATTTCCCCAGGCCTTTTTATTGTATCCAGGGTCATGATAATGGCGTTGCCCGACAATTTCCTACCGGTTACAGCTCCTGCCAGGCCGGGGTTACTATCCGCATCTCTCGGTGGTTGTACAAATCAAATAGGATAATCTCATAATTATCCGGTTCCCGCATGCCGGGAATCTGGCGAATTTCTTTCAGACTGGTTTTCTTGTGCCAGCGCAAGGCCAGGAGGTAGCGCCCGTACTTGGAAAGGTCGGAGGGCGCGGCGTTATTCCGCAGGAGTTCAATCTGCGAGATACCATCCTTATCTGTCAGCATCAAAGCTTTGGTGTCAGAAGATGTATATACCGCCTGTCTGCCATCCGGCGAGTAAATCAGGTTGGAGAGGCCACTGAGTCCCGCCAGGGGCAGGGGAGAATCAATCCTGGAAAG
The DNA here is from genome assembly GCA_016927125.1 of Planctomycetota bacterium. Taxonomy (GTDB): domain Bacteria; phylum Planctomycetota; class SZUA-567; order SZUA-567; family JAFGNG01; genus JAFGNG01. The sequence continues at coordinate 12,780 of JAFGNG010000266.1, forward strand.
TTCTTTGGCGCCCAGGTTAATCTTAAAGAGACAGTAAGGGAAGCGGGTCTTCCCTTCGGCTTCACTGCGCACCATCTGAGAGAAATACAGGGTATCAATGGTCGTGGGCAGAAATGCCTGCCGGGTTGGCTCCCAGGCCAGCAGGTTGTCAAAGAGCGGGTATTGCTCGGTAGCGTCCAGGCTGCTTGCCCAGAACTCCTGCGCGAAGGCATGCTCTGAAGAGCGCTGGAAAATCACCCTGCTGCCATCCGGGCTGAATCCCGGAGCCCGGTCAAAAGCCTCACTCTCCCGCGTGAGATACCGGATACTGCCATTCTCCCGAGCGATGAGCATCAGCCAGCCGCGCCCATTATCATCGGCATTAGAAATACAGACAATCAGCTTCCCGTCAGGGGAAAGGGCCGGGCTTAATAGGCTAGCGCGCTGGTGATATACTTGGCGCAGGTTTCGCCCGTCCAGATCCATGGCATAGATCCCATGATCTCCTTCCCGCACCGCGGCAAAGTAGATGCGTTCACCATTTGGCGAAAAGCAGGGCCGGGAATATATATGCAGGCTGCCGGTCCGGGGTTCTTCCGGGCCGCCACAGCCCGCCATCCAAACCCATGGCAAGAGTAACGCAATAGCAAGTAATAACTTGTTCATAGCGCCCCACTATTTAAATGTAAGCTGAGTTTATTAAGGATAGATGAATGGGAGATGCGAGTTAGATTTCCATGATCTCGTCGATCTTCTTTTTAACCTCTTCATCAATCTTTTTCTCAAATTTCTTGGTCAGCTCGTTAACATCTTCCTTCAGATCCTTGAGATCATCTTCGGTCAGGCTCTTATTCTTTTGCAGTTTATCCAACTCTTTGTTGCAGTCACGCCTGGCATTACGGACCGCGATCTTGGCATCCTCACCCTGGCCCTTGACCTGCGTTCCCAGCTCCTTCCGGCGGTCCTCGGTCAAGGGCGGAAACTGCAATCTCAGCACTTTGCCGTCATTTTGCGGAGTAACGCCAAGATCGGAGGCGAGAATGGCTTTTTCAATATCGCCAAGAATGCTGGCGTCAAAGGGCTTGATGACCAGCATCCTGGCTTCTGGGATAGAGATATTCCCGCACTGTTTCATCTGCATATCACTACCGTAGGCGCGCACGGAAAGGTTTTCCACCTGGGCCGGGTTTGCCCTTCCCGTCCGGATAGTACGGAAGGACCGCTTCAGGTGTTGAATCGTTTTTTCCATTGCCTCTTCAGTTTCCATCATTACGATTAAATGCGGCATTGTTTTCTCCTTATACAACATTAGGACACATACCGGGTTACAAAACATCTCATGCCGGGATGGAGAGTTACCAGAAATCGCTTCTATAAGATAGTCATTTTTTTTTGATAATCCAGAAACTTTTGGCCCGGGGTAATGCCGAAAATCAGCCCGCTTCCTCTCTCCCGGAGAGGGGGGAGACCTTCAGGCGCAGGAAAGAGCAGCCGATTTCACAGCGCCCCCGCGGGCGGGGATAGACGCGGACCACCTTCACCGAACCCCTAAGATCGCATTCCATAAAGGTAGGCGGGTAAGTGCGTAGCATCACCAGGTACTCTTCATCAACCTTGAAGCTTCCCATGCAATTCATTTTCAGCCCGCTCTTGGAGATATCCATGGCCATTCCCTTGAAGATAAAATCGCTGGCGGGATGGCGGTAAAAAATGGGCACTGACAGGGCCCGGCGGTGATGTTTACGGCGATTCTCCTTATCAACGCTGATTCCCTTGATAAAACGGCCGCCCACCATAAAATTGCCATCTCCAGTTTTGATGACCCGCCTGACTTCAAGCAGGTTTTCCTTGCGGTTGATAATAGCAATTTTCTCATTGGTGGTTATGACTGTCGACAGGATCTGGCCTTCTTGGACCTCTGCCTCGGTAATAAAACAGAGGCCGGTTTGGGAAATATCAGAAACTTCTCCCTTGAAGATGCGTTTATCTCGAAGAAATGAAAAGATAAGCTCAAACTTGACCTGGAAGCGGGGAAAGTTGCGCTTGAGATACGTCTCCGGTTGGGTTTCAAGGGGTTCCAGGATGATTCTTTCTTCTTTGGCCAGTTCCTGTAATGACCTGCGCATTGCCTTGAAAGCGGCGGTTTCCGCGCTGGTGAACGGGGTTTGGTTCGACATGACCTCGGATTTATCAAAAAAATCCATCGCGGACCTGGTTTCAGCCCGGCAGGCAGGGCATAATGCCTGCAGATGCCCAGTTTCAGGATTTTCCAGACCTGCCGAGGGAGTTTCAATAAATTCACGCCCACAGGCCCTGCATTTGGCCATCAGTACCTTTGTCCTTAAATATAGACAAGTTATGTCAATTTTTCAGAATTATCTTACCCCTATAGATTTTAAACAACGGGCCAGAAAAAGCAAGGGGCGTATTTGCAGAAAAAAAGGCTGTAGAGGAGAATTTTATCAAAATTTTCCCTAAATCAACTCAAGGCGGACAAATCGGTTAGTCGATATAAGTATTGGAGATAAAAGCACAAAGAGCGCTAAAAAATTCAATCAGCGCATTCGGTAGGAGGATTAATGGTGTCTCGTAAAACAGCAATACCGCGCGGAACTAAAATCCGTCAAATCAGCTTGTCCCGAAAAGTCGCGCCTTGTCCGCGTTGCCAACACTTGGCCAAACGACACTCCTTGGGACATCGCCGGTTACGCGAAGTGGGCATCAATGGCCCAACCATACTGGAGGTAACCTACAGCAAGCACTATTGTATCCATTGCCGTCGGCATTTCTCCTTGCCAATGGATCATCTCGCCATGCCCAGCGGGCGGTTTACCAACCGCGTCAGGCGTACTGCCATTGACTTGGTGGTGAAACAGGCGATGACCTTGGAAAAAGCCACGCATAAGATGCGCCAGAAGTACCATGTCCATGTGCCCCCAACCACGCTCCATGATTGGGTGGTCGCGGAGATGGATCAGTTCTAAGTAGAATCTTGAAAGTTGAAAGCTTTTCTTCCAACGCCGCGAAAGCGGCGTTTTTTTTGTGGTGGTAGCGAGAGGGAGGGTTAAAAACCAGCCATGGGGCAGTCGAGGGCAATGCGCTCGTTTTCATCAAGGATCCGAAGCACGGACAGTTCCGTATGTTCGGAGAGATCCAGCCGGTTATCCAGGGAAACGGAGTTACCCTCCTGATCCCAGATGATTGAAACCACCGGGCGCATATAGTCATCCGGATTAGCAGTAATGATCCGGGCAATGCTCTGATCCGAAAGCAGGACGAAGCTGCCGACCGAAAAGAGGGAGACTACCCTCAGCAGGCTCTTGGTAACCTCCGGGCTGATCATGCGTTCACTGGTCATAAAAACCAGTTTTTCCATTGCCTGATAGGGATTATGCGATTCCCGGTAGGGCCGGTCGGCGCAGAGCGCGGTAAAGATATCCGCGGCACGCACAATCTTCGCAAAAGGATGGATCATATGATCCTTCTTCCCGCAGGGATAACCCTTGCCGTTGGGCTGCTCATGCGATTGGTAGATAACATACGGCACCTCCACCGGCAGTTCAGGCGTAGAGCGAAGCATATCAATGCCGTAAACCGGGTGCTGTTGAATCTTATCCCGTTCGAGAGAGGTCAACTTACCTTGCTTATTAATCAACCGTTCCGGCAATTTCAACATTCCGATATCAGCGAGTAAAGCGCTGTAGGCCAGGCTTTTGATCTGGGGGATGCCATAACCCATGGCCGAAGCAATATTCACCGAGAGAACCGCGGTGGCCAGGGAATGTGAAGTCAAATAACTGTATTTGTTCTTCTCCAGCGACAGCAGGATCATGAGATTACGGTTAACCATGGTCCCGGTAATGATCATCGAGGTGATATCCTCGAGGTTGAGAGTGAGAAATTTCCCCGTGGTTACAAGATCCAAAAACATCCCTTCCAACAACGAAAGACATTCCTCCACGGCTGAGGCGTAAGCTTTCTTCTCCTCAACTGAAACCGCGGTCCGTTTGCGGATATCCAAGACGCTGTTCTCAAACGGTTCGCCCATGGGACGGTACGTTATGGCATTAGCCTGGTTGAGCTTGCGCCTGATCTTATGCGGCTGGAGATCTTCTAGGGTTGCAGTGTAGAGTTTAATATCCCTGATGGTTTTTAGATTTTGGGGGGCAAAGATCATTTTCGGATCTTGCGCGATCAACTCTTCCTGGGCTGCGGCTTTGAGATCAAGGATCTTGGTTCTGAGCAGCATTCCCTGGTTGGTGCCAAGCTCTTCATCAGGCTTGCGGAGGTAGAGGGTGGTAATTCCACGGCGTTGCAGCGAAGGGATGAAATCCTCGGAGATAATGCCATCCTGGCCGAGCAGCAAGACCCCGTTCTCGTCATACATGCCCTGGTTGAGCTTCTGGCCATTTCCAATTGATTGCACCGCAACCGGGGTGGTGGTTATGGTATGCCGGATTTTTTCAAGTTTATCACCCCCATCGAGAACCAGGACCTTCTCGATCCCCATGGTTTTCATGATCTCAATTACCTGCTCACCCAACTCTTCGCCCGGCATGAGTATTGGCACGCTGGAAGTATGTAAAACCGGATATTGAACCTTGGGCATGGGAGTTAATTCAGTTACCGATATTTGCCGCATCTTTGCGCTAACTCCTTGCTGTTAATCCATAACCAACATTTGTTGTGCAGTTATGAATCTATCTTTACTTGACCTGTGCTACCTTGGTAATGAATCATCATTACCCGACACCTTAATATTCCCGGATTTACTGGTATTGTTTCAGCTTTAAAGTTAATTTTTCCAGAAAATTGTATTAACTCTGACTAACTCTGCAAAAACAGCTGAAAATTAACAGGTTTTATATGTAATCTTTAATTTACCAACGAATTGTGTGTGTCCTATAATGTTTATGTGAAACCTGCAAATATTAAAGTATGGGAAATGAAAAGCGCTGATCAAGGAAAATGTTTCAGTTAAATCCATGGGCTTACCCAGCATGATTCTTCAGATTCTACTATCATGACCAATCCCGACAGCCAAACAATGAAATTGACTATTATGCTTACATTCTTACAATCAATTACGGAAATTATCCAGTGATGGCATGATCCTCTGAGCTCATGTGGATGTGCCGGATTGAACTTACAGCTTTTTCCAAAAAAATTCTATTACGGGGAGGGTTTTTAAATGCCCGGTATGATTGACCTGCATATGCACACCACCTTATCCGATGGCGAGCTTGGCCCTGCGGAATTGATCCGTCGTGCCGAAGTAGCCGGGGCGACCGCGATCGCCCTAACCGACCATGTGGATATGAGCACGGTGGGGCAGATTGTCCCGAGCCTCGTTAAAGCGGCGGAGATGGAGAACCGCAGGCAGCGCATGCTGGTTGTCCCGGGCGCGGAACTGACCCATGTTCGCCCGGAGCAGATTGAAGAGGTCGCCGCCCGCGCGCGTGAACTGGGCGCGCTGCTCATCCTCTGCCATGGCGAAACTATTACCGAGCCGGTCGAGCCGGGCACCAACCGGGCCGCGATCGAGGCAGATGTTGATATCCTTGCCCACCCGGGGCTGATCTCCGAGGAGGATGTCAAACTGGCTGCCGCGCACAACGTGGGATTGGAACTCACTGCCAAGAAGGGCCATGCCTATACCAACGGCCATGTGGCGAAACTTGCCAGGCAACATAACGCCCGCCTGACCTACGGCAGCGACGCGCATCTTCCGGAGCAGATCAAGACCCGTGAGGAAGCGGCGCGGATTTTACTCGGCGCGGGCCTCTCCCGGGAGGAAGTGGAAATAGTCTTTGCTGAAAGCGAGCGGATTCTGCGTGCCAAGGATGCTGCCTGCGAAGCAAAGGACGAACCGATTTAAATGATAACCCTCGCCCCTGGTTTCCACTCGCCCAATGAGGTCACCGGATAATGAAACCACCTGCTGTTATTCTTCGCTGCCTGCTGGGGTTTATACTGCTTGCGGGTTTGCTCCTGCCGGGTTGCGAAACCCTGCCGGTGTACAGCAAGGTAATGGTGGTCAGTTGCGGACCACGCGCTTACCTCGTCACCCAGGCTATTCAGATGGGGGAGGGCGGGACGCAATTCGCGCTCTACTCCACCATCGATCCCGCCAGGCATAACTGGTCTGCTCCTGCCAGGTATCAGGGGGAGGTAATCGGCGCGGCTGCCAGGGGAGAAAGCGCGCTGCTGGTCTTCGCCAATGGCTCGATCAGCAGTTATAAGTATGCCGAAGGAGTCTTCCAGGTTGAGAGGATTCATTCCGGCAAACTTCCCTTGGTCAGTGTCACCGCCAGTGGCGATGAGATCCTGGGACTGAACTTCTCCGCAACAAGCTTTCAACTCCACCGCTTCACTGAAAACTCCTGGCAAGAATTTGGCCCTGCCTTGCAGGTTCCAGGGAATGTCCAAGATCCTCTTTTAACAACCTTTCGCGGCCTGCCATGTGTGCTCTGGCTGAACCGCGATGCCCTCAAGAACCAAGACGATTCCGGGCCAGGGCCGTATCGTATAGCCTTGCTTGCGGATAATAACTGGCGGGTCGAGGCACCGACCCTTGCCGGACTGAATGGCGCCGCCCTGGCTGCGTTTACCTGGGACAACGAGCTGGCCATCATTGCCACCGCCGCAGGAGAGGATTCCTTTGTTGGCACTCATGTCATCAAGAGTGCCAGTTGGGACGGAACCGCTCTCACGGAACAGACGGGCTTTGCTGAAAAAAAATCCGCTACTACCTTAAGTGGGATTGCGCTTGCAGCCTGCCGTGACGGAGAGGGTTTGCTGGGCGCGCTTGCAGCCGACAGCGGGATTGAAATCTTTACCTCGCCTGGAAAGGGGAAGCCTTACAGCACTCCGCAGTTGCTCTTCGGCACGCATGCCTCCGGTGGCATTAACCAGGCGATCGTATTTCTGACATTCTTGATATTTTCTACCATCGCCTTGACCCTGCACCTGGTCTTGAAGCGCCGCCGCCAGTTTGAGATAACCTCGACTCCCGTACAGCCTGAGCAATTGGCAACCCCTCCGGACGTACTCCCCGGGCGTGCCTTCTATGTGCCGAGGATAGGCGCAGGTGGCGTGGCCTCCCCGCTCGAGCGGGCCTTGGCGCTGATGATCGACCAGATCCTCTTTATCCCGCTGATCTGGGCTTTTCTGCTGGCGCAAGGCATTGATTTTATGGAACTGGCCTACCTGCCTTACGAAACTCTCTTGGAAATCTTTCAACCCATTATCCTGTTGAGCGAATTCTCTTTTATCCTGTATGCGGCGCTGGCTGAGATTCTCACCGGACAGACCTTGGGCAAGAAATTACTCGGCATTTGCGTGCGCGCGGTGGAGGGGGGGAGGGCTTCGGCCCGGCGCATCACCATGCGCAACCTGATCCGCCCGCTGGACCGCTTCCCCATCCCGATTCCATTCTTCCCGGCACTGCTCAGCATGTTATTCAGCCGCATCAACCAGCGCGTTGGCGACCGGGTGGCCGGAACCGTGGTAACGCGCCGGGTGCCGATGTCACAACGGCGGATCATCCTCGCCAGCGCTTCCCCGCGCCGGAAAAGTTCGCTGTCATATCTGGGGCTGGCCTTCGAGAGCATGGCGCCACAAGTTGATGAAACCCCGCCCTTGAAGCGCTCCCCTGAAGAAGTGGCCATTGCCCTGGCCCAGCGCAAAGCCGGGTATGTCAATGAACGCCTCCAAGGGGGCGAGATTATTATTGCCGCGGACACGATTATTTTTTTTGATAACAGCATTATTGGCAAACCGCGAGACCGCGAGGATGCCCGCGAAATTCTAAAGAAAC
>JAFGNG010000026.1 GCA_016927125.1 Planctomycetota bacterium
AGGCGCTCGGGGGGCATAACGATATCATGGCGGGAGCCATCGCCGGCAGCAAGAAACTCTACAACGACCTCTGGTTTACCCGGCAGGCGATCGGCACTACGATTGACGCCTTCTCCGCATCGCTCTTGGAGCGGGGCCTCAAGACCTTCGCCATCCGATCGCCCAAGATGTCTGAAAACGCCATGGCGGTAGCGCAATTCCTCTCCACCCATCCGAAGATCTCCCGCATTTGCTATGCCGGGCTGGAGAGCGATCCCGGCCATGAAGTTGCCAAGCGCCAGATGCATGACGGCTTCGGCGGAATGTTGGCCTTTGATGTAGGGGAGGATATCGAGGACGCTAAGAAGTTCGTCTCTGCATTGGAAACCATTATCCACGCGGTCAGTCTCGGCTGCACCGAATCGCTGGTCTGTGTACCGTACCTGACCACCATGCTGTACCTGCCGGAGGAGCGCCGCCTGACCTTTGGCGTTAAGAAAAATACGGTTCGTTTCTCCGCCGGGATCGAACCGCAAGAGGACCTGCTGGCCGATCTGAAACAGGCGTTGGATAAGTTGTAAGCCATTCCCGGCTTACAACTACACGATTACGCTTAAGCGGGCACACAATCCCTGCGCCCTCCTGCCAGGCGGGAGGTAAACCTGCAATAACCGCTATAAGAAAGCACAGTTAACGCAGCTACCACTTCGCGGTATACATATAAAAGAATTCAATGATCAAGAGCACGAAGGCGCCGAATCCTGCAAGCTGCAAAGACATGCCTTTCTCCTTTCTCATGGTTTGATGAAATATTTTTTAACCAATGGTTCTGCCAATTTCCCTGTTTTCTTTATCGACATTTATCCCAACCTGGCTGCAATATTTATGGCAGCAGGGCCAACAACCGACAGAATAGAAAACGCTTGACAGTAAAAGACTATAGGTTAACCTTTCGCATTCACACTCTTGACAAGGAGCTCCACATGATTCTTGAAAAGTATTCCTTTGGCGTGGGCGATCGCTTTGCGCACCAGGGCAAGGCGCAGCTTGCCGCCATTATGAAGGCGAACCAGGATGGCATTCCAGTTGTGCCGGTCTGGAACAAATCCAACCGTGAACATACTACCATCAAGACTGTCCCTACCAGCGTGCGCGTGGAAGCCGAGGCCGCGGTCCAGGCGCTCGATTGGCAAGGCTCCTATCATGTCGACGCCGACCATATCAGGATGAAGAATGTGGACCTCTTTGTTGATGCCAGTGATTTCTTCACCCTGGATGTCGCGGATTTCATGGGCTCATCCGCCAGTACAAACGAGTTGCAGGTATTTATAGGGTATTGCGAAAAATATATCGGGGAACTCAGCATCCCCGGGATTACGGAAACCTTCACCATCACCCGGGAAGGGATCAGCGTCATTGCCCGCAAGGTTCTCCTCGCGGTGAAAGAGGCGGGCAAGCTTTACCGCCATCTCCTGGAGAAGAAGGGCGAGGGAAATTTCATTACCGAGGTTTCGATGGATGAAACCGATGACGCGCAGACCCCGGTCGAGCTCTTTTTCATCCTTGCTGCGATTGCCGCGGAAGGCATCCCCGCGCAGACCATTGCGCCGAAGTTTACCGGCCGCTTCAACAAGGGTGTGGATTATGTCGGCGAGGTTGCGCAGTTTACCAAGGAATTTGAAGAAGACCTGGCGGTAATCGCCTATGCCATCAAGGAGTTCGGCCTCCCGGAGAACCTGAAGCTCAGTGTCCATTCCGGCAGCGATAAGTTTTCCATCTACGGGCCGATGCGCGATGCTATCAGCAAGCGCGGGGCAGGGCTGCATGTGAAGACCGCGGGCACCACTTGGCTGGAAGAGCTGATCGGCTTGGCCCTGGGTGGTGGCAAGGGGCTGGAAATCGCCCAGGAGGTCTACCGTAAGGCGTTGGAACGCTTCGATGAGCTTTGCAAGCCTTATGCTACCGTGATAGATATTGATCCCAAAAAACTCCCCACCCCCGAAACGGTTGACGGTTGGAACGGCCAGCAGTATGCCGCGGCGCTTCGCCACGACCAGGACTGTGCCGAGTATAATCCAAATTTCCGACAGTTACTGCATGTCGGTTATAAGATTGCCGCGGAAATGGGCGAAGGATACTATGCCGCATTGAGACAGTATGAAGAGGTTATTGCCGAGAATGTGATTGCGAATATTTATGAACGCCATCTGAAAAGGATTTTCCCGGCCGAATAACCCGAGCGGCAGGCATAATCGCTGGTTAGAGGAGGTGATAAGTTGGTTTTTAACTTGACTATGCCGTCTCTCACCGTATCAAAGAATGTGTGACTTATGCAAAACAAAGGAGACGTGCAATGAGAACCGCACGGTTCGTTCTACTCGGATTATGTATCTGTGTTTTAAGCGGTTGCAAACCGGGTAAGATTGTTGATAACCTTAAACCCAGCGAAAAGCCTGTCCAAGTCTCCGATGACCGCACCCCGGTCAAGCGCGATCTGATGAGCAAGGTTAGCCGGGGGGCGCGATTGTCCTTGGAGGAGCAGAACCGCCTGCAGGGCGCGAAGATGAACAACAGCATGGGAGAAGAAGCCTTTCGTAACCAGCAGTATGAAATCGCCTTGCAACGCTTTAACCTCGCTATCCAGCAAGTGCCGGATTATGTCGACGCAATCAATAACCTCGGTCGCACCTATTATGTCATGCAGATGTTTGATGTCTCCCTGGCCAGTTACCAGCACGCCCAGGATGTCGCAGCGGTGATTGAGCCCGACAATACGGAGATCCAGGCAGTGCTTCATGCCAATATCGGCGATGTCTACCGCCAGCGCCAGGAATATACCAAGGCGCTTGAGGAATACCATCTGGTTATCCAACTGGCCCCCCATTCCGCGCGCGCGCAGTACGAAATCGGCAACCTCTACCTGAAACAGGCCATTACGCAGTATCCCGCTACCGACCGGATCCACAACCAGGCCTGGAAGGAGCGGACCCTCCGGAATGCGATCAAACAGTTTGATAAAGCCTTGTATATGGATGGCAGCCTCAGCCACGCGATCAAGGCGCGGGCGATCACCTATACCGTTCTCAAGGAATACAACAACGCCTGGACAGATATCGAGGAGCTTGAAAAGCTGAACTTCGAGGTTAACCCGGACCTTAAGAAAAAGGTGCTGGAGGGGTTGGAGCGGGAGAGAAAAGCCCAGCAATTCCGCCCGGGAACCTGACAATACATTCGCCCAAGCATAAACTTTAAAAAAGCCTGGATCGTCAACGGTCCAGGCTTTTTATCTTGGTTAGGTAGTTAAACGGCTATTCTTTTTCCCAGCGGAACCAATCCTTGACCGCGTCCACCGTGTCATTCATCTTGTCCAGGCTGCCGGGCTCCTGGCTGGGATCGAAGCCATCAATATTGACAAAGCCTTTATCTTTGATCTTCCCGCTCTTGTTATCGATATAAACGCGGTAGTCGGACATCTCCGGCTTGCTCTCCCGCGCGGCCCAGAACTGGTAGAGGGTGAGGTTCTTGGACTCGCTCTTCTCAATCCACTTAGCCTTGCGCAGCATGGGCATGAAGGAGGTGAAAAACTTGTCCGGGGAGAGGTAATTTCGGTCAAGCCAGATCAGCGCGTCGAGGCGTGTCTGCGGGTCATCGCTGGGGAGAGCCGCAATATACTTCTCCTCCTCCGGGGTCAGCGGTTCGACCTTAATCTCCCGGGGAGAGCCATTGCCGCCCAGCTTGCCGAGGAGATTGGGGTTCAGGTCAGCGTCGGAAAGAATATATTTCTTTTCCTGCACAAAGTTATCAATCACCCCGTCACCCTGGCAGCGCTTGCAGATGAAATCCACATCGAGGTTAAGAGGTCCCTTGACCTTGCCGCTGCCTTTGCAGTCAGGGCATTCTTCCGCGCGTTTGGTTTGAATGTGCAGGAGGCGCGCCTGGTCCGGATCCATCCAGATCGTTGCCAGGGTCCAGCGGCTGCGTTGGTCACGGACCCGCTCGCGGTAGATCTCGCCCTTCTGGATGCGGCCGGTGGCGCCGGAAAGGATTTGCGGGGTGTTCAGCTCAGCATCCTCAAGATAGTGCTGCATCGCGCGGGTACTCACCGGCAGGGCGCTGCTCTCGCTTGGCCCGCCAAACGGTTTCTCAAGCCCGCATCCGCTGATGAGGATAGCACCCAGGCAGCAACCTGCTACCAGCCAGGATTTCACTGTAACGGTATCAGTCCTAAGTCTGTTTACAATTCGCATTGGATACCATCTCCCCCTGTCATTGATGACATTGTGGCAAATCCGGGTTTCCGTGGAGGGTCCTCGGGTGTAATGATGATCACCTTCTCCGGGACAACTCTGCTCTCAGGGATTACTGGCCGACCGCGACCGGCTCATCAAGGGTCAGGTGGGCGATCTCCTTCTTCACCGCCTCCATTTCCTTGCGCCATTTCAAGCGGCCTTCGAAACCGACCACCTGCCGGTACATATTCTCGGCTTTGCGGAGCTCCCGCTCCAAGGCGCGCATGCGGTCATCATCATGCCGCGAAGTGGTACTCGGCTCACGAGATTGGATTGAGTCATCCGGGTCGATCCGCCCTTTACGCCAGATTTGGCCATAATGCCTGCGGCAGTAACCTTTAGCGTGGGCTCGATTTTTACATCCGTCGACAATACATTCAGTTGTCTTGGCCATATCCCTGCACCCTTTCCCTTCTTCAGTATATACCCAGCGTCTTAACGGAACTGGACAAAAGCTAAAGAACTCAGCTTTGCCACAATTACCAATGTTACGCGTGGGCCCCAGTTAGATGGAAGTGCAAACTATATGTGCCAATACCCTAATGCCAAAATCCAAATCTGTCAAGAAAAAACCCGAAAACAAAGCAAAATCGCGCCTAAAACCCCGGTTTTCCATTTTTATCACTATTACCTATGATTATCATCTCCCGCCCGCAATCCCTTGTATTTTCTTGCGCCCACCGGGAAGGATTGCTATATTTCTCTAAGTAAATAAAAATAAATTCTGCCGTTAATGGCCGGAAAAATCCTGAAAATATTCCTAAGGAGTTGCCTAAATGCCAGCGAACGAAGCGGGAAGCATCCTCAATATCTGGATCACAATTGGGTTTGCCGGGCAGATCATATTCTTCTCACGCCTGTTGATCCAGTGGTTCTTGAGCGAACGCGCCGGCAAGCCGGTTATCCCCATAATTTACTGGTATCTCTCGCTCATCGGCAACACGATTGTACTGGTATACGCCATCAAAATTGCGGATCCCGTCTTTATCCTCTCGCACGCGGTGGGCGAATGTATCTATATACGCCAGTTGATCTTACATAACCGCTCCCGGGCGGCGGAAGCCGGGCCCAGGGAAATCTGCCCTCACTGCGGGCAGATGATGGCTGCTACGACATTAATTACTGGAACCGACGTACCGTAGAAGGCGGATTAGCAGCGATCCAGCTTAAAGGGAGTTTGTATGCATATAAACCAGCAGCCGCACCTGCGAGCGGCCCTAATCCTGCTTCTGGCCATTATCCTGCCATCCTTCTGCCAGGCCTCCGAGAGGTCTGCGCGGGTCAAGCGGGTGGAAAAGGCCGCGACGGTTGAGGAATATCCCGATCTCCCGTGGGAGCAGGCCTACGTCTATAAGAATAAGCGTTATGTTGTCCGTACCAACACCAGCCCCAAGGTTGCCTCATATATCGGCCAGTTGTTGAACTTCGAGCAGGAGCGTTTTCGCGGGATGTTCAACTTCGACGAGGAAGTCCCCCGCTTGCAGGTCTATGCCTATCGCACCCGCGAAGAGTTTGAGCGGGTTGCCTTGCCTTACGGCTTTGCCCAGAGCGACGGCTTCTTCATGCAGCAGGGGGCGGATAAAACCATCTACCTGCCATATGTCGCGGCCTACAATGATCCCACCTACCCGACCGAGATCCTTCTGCACGAGGGTACCCACCAGTTTGTTTCCATGGCACTGGACTTTAAAATCCCCGGTCCCTATCGTAAATATTTCGAGGATGATGTCACCACCTTGAAGAGCGTGCCCCTCTGGCTGAACGAGGGCCTCGCCACCTACATGGAGGTTGCCCGCTTTGAC
>JAFGNG010000267.1 GCA_016927125.1 Planctomycetota bacterium
AAGGATATGATGTGGGTGGCTGCCGCGGGACCGGGGAGCAACCTCTTGCTGGCGCTGGTTTTTACCTTGGTTTATCATGTTAATCGCCTGGTTCCGCCGGAATCGCTTTTAAGCAACCTGACATTTATCCTCCAGGTTGGCTTACCGGTAGTAATCCTGATCAATATCTTTCTCGCATTTTTCAACCTTATCCCGGTCCCCCCGCTTGACGGCGGCCGGATCCTGGTAGGCTTATTGCCTCGAGAAATGGCTTACAAGGTTGCATCTATCGAGCGATATGGTATGTTAATTCTGTTGGGACTGCTGGTGACCGGCGCTATCGGACTGGTTTTTGAACCAGCGCGCCTGCTAACCAATCAGTTGCTTATGGAAGAATACTTTCCAGCGCATTAAATATGAGGAACTCCGTTACTTCATAGGGGGCAGGAGACAATGAGCGAGAATAAACCGAAACGCGTGCTCTCAGGGCTGCAACCCTCGGGCAAGCTGCACCTGGGTAATTACTTCGGTGCGATCAAGCAGTACATCGAATTGCAGGAAGGCGGCAATGACGTCTTCTACTTCGTAGCCAATTACCATGCCATGACCTCGGTCCATGACCGCGCCGAGTTGCGGCAGAATACCCTGGACGTGGTGCTGGATCTGCTGGCGCTCGGCCTCGACCCGGAGCGGGCCACCATCTTCCTCCAGACCGATGTGCCGGAGGTCTGCGAATTGAGCTGGATCCTGTCCTGCGTTACGCCGATGGCGCTCCTGGAGAAGTGCCACAGCTACAAGGACAAGCTCGCCAAGGGCATTGCCCCCAACCACGCGCTCTTTGCCTACCCGGTGTTGATGGCGGCGGATATCCTCGCCTATGACAGCCAGCTCGTACCGGTGGGGCAGGACCAGAAACAGCATATCGAGGTCACCCGCGACCTGGCGATCAAGGCCAACCTCAAGTGGGACAGTAATATCTTCAAGATCCCGGAACCCTATATTGTTGAAAGCCTGGCGGTGGTGCCCGGGATTGACGGCCAGAAGATGTCCAAGAGCTATGACAATACCCTGGAACTCTTCATGCCGGAGAAGGCGCTCAAGAAGCGGGTCAACAAGATTGTCACGGATTCCATCCCGGTGGAAGATCCCAAGGATCCGGGAAAATGCAATGTCTTCGCGTTACTCAAGCTCTTCCTTGATGAAGACGCGCAACAGGA
This sequence comes from Planctomycetota bacterium, assembly GCA_016927125.1. Lineage (GTDB taxonomy): Bacteria > Planctomycetota > SZUA-567 > SZUA-567 > JAFGNG01 > JAFGNG01. The sequence goes on from JAFGNG010000267.1 coordinate 1,197, forward strand.
GTGGGCGGAGAAATACCGCACCGGCGGCATGGGCTACGGCGAGGCTAAGAACGCCCTCCTGCAAGCCATGATCGCCAGTTTTGGCGAAGCGCGCGAACGGCGCAAGGACCTGGAGAATAACCTGGATTATATCCATGAAGTCTTGAAAAAGGGTTCCGCGCGCGCTCGCGAAGTTGCCCAAAAGACCCTCGCGCGCGCCCGGGAAGCAGTGGGAATTTATTAAATTCCCGGATTGTTACCAGTCTTGCAGATAATTATCTTTGCAGCTATAATTTCATAGCTAGAAAACACTTAAGCTTGTCAATTCTATCAGGAATGCGCCATGGTTGTTGATGTCTTGGTTGAAGATCGCTTCAAGGGTCCGATGGACCTCCTGCTCTACCTCATCAAGCGCGACGAGGTGGATATCCATGATATCCCCATCTCCCATGTGACGGGGGAATACCTCAAAGCCTTGGCCGAGATGCAGACGGTGGACGTGGAGGTGGGTGCGGAATTCATCAACATGGCCACCATCCTGATGGAGATCAAAAGCCGGATGCTGCTGCCCCCGGAAGAATTGGCGGATGATGAGGAAACCATTGAAATTGATCCCCGGGCCGACCTGGTGCAGGCGCTGCTGGAGTACAAGCGCTTCAAGGAGGCGGCCGACGGGCTGGGGGATTTGCTGGAAACCCACCAGGACCGCTTTCCACGCATTGGCAAAATTACTGAACTGGAAGATGATCCCCGGGAAGAGATGATCGACGCGGAGTTAGACCAGCTCTACTTCGCCTTCCTCAAGCTGATGGATGAAATCTCCCTCGAAGGTGCGGATATCATTGAGAGCACCGAGATCTCCACCGAGGAGGTTATTGGCGTGATTATTGGCCAGCTCTCCGGCAGCAAGCGCGTGCTCTTCTCCAAGGTATTCAAGCAGGCGACTACGCGCTACGAGCTGGTGGTGTATTTCATCGCCATGCTGGAATTAATCCGCATGCGGCGGGTCCTGGCCTTCCAGAAGGACGACTTCGGTGAAATTTACCTAGAGAAGGCCCCAGAGGTTATCCGGAGCATTGCTGCTGAAACCCCGGAGCCGGGACAGAACCTCAACCCGGGGCAGGGCGGACTGGTCCTCCGTCTGCCAGGTTTTCCCAGCGCAGAAGCAGCGCTTACCATGAAACAGCCGGTGCCGCAATTTCTGCCACTTATCTTCCGCTGCCAAGAGGACACAAGTGCTGCAGGCAAGGTGGGCAATGGTACTACATTCCTGGCATTGCAGAAGCCCCACCGGAACGCAACTAATTATACCCCCCAAGACTTACCGTTTCTTTAAAAGGGAACAGGTGTCGGCATGGATACAGAAGTATTAAAAGATCCCCCCCCGAGGTTTATGCAGAAGCTGGTGAGAAACCGCAAGCTCTGGCTGCTGGTAACCCTGGTGGCGGGATATTTTCTGCTGCTCTTTGTCCTGTCGCGCTTGATTGACGCCCGCGCCCTGCGCCGGGAACTGGAAGAAACCACCGCTTCGATAATTGGCGCGGATGTAACCATCGGCCTGGTCGAAACCGAGATCAGGCCGCTGGGGGGCTGGCGAGTCCGCCTGCGTGATATTGTGATTGAAAACGCCTCACCAGACTTTGAGGGCAATCTCTTTACCTGCCGGAAGGTGGTGGTCGAAGGATCGATCACCGATCTCCTCGCCGGTAAATGGAAACCTGATATCCTGTTTAAGAACTGGGCGGTGCAAATCCACCTCCTGCCCGACGGTACCAGCAATCTCTCGGATCTCTTCCTGCCGCAGGGTTCCGCCCCGAAGGCGTACCAGACCTGGCCGTTCTCTGAAATCATGATGGCGGGACAGCAATTCAAACTGGAGAATGGCAAACTGTTTTTAGTAAATGATATCGGTGGAGAACAGCTCCATGAAACCGGATTATTAGAGGGGGAGGGAAGCTATGCCCCCGGCAAGGATCCTGACAGCATCAGCGGTGAACTCCAGTTTACCTTAGGAGGCCCAACCACCGGCAAGGAAACCGACGGGAAGCGCCTGGATGCCTCCTTCGCAGTCAGAGAGTTCGTTGCCACCGAGGGCGCATTCGAAGGCAAGTGGAGGCTTGGGCTGGAAGGCAAGGGAGTGCCACTGGAGGTTATTGCCCGTCTCCTGCGGTTGCCCCATACCCCCACAGCCGGGGAACTGGCTGATGGCAAGGCGAATGTGGAGGGATTGTTTGGCAAGAATCATCCGGCCTGGCTGAAGAACGCAGATATTTTGATCAACCTCCAGGAGAATTCGCTGCCCCTCTTTGGCATGGATGGGCCGCTCCAGATAGCCTATCAGCGGGGCGACAAACTTGTTACTGCCGGAGACGACGGGATTGAAAATACCTTGCAACGGCACGAGCTTGTCTTTACTGAAGCGAAAGGAGAAACTCCCAAGACTGCCGCGGTGATCTGCCTGGCAGGCAAAGATGGCAAGGTGGTGGAGATGGGAATCAAGGCCTCTGATTTCAATTTTTCACGCATCCCGAAGCAAAGCGACCACGAGCCCTGGAGCGAAACCTTCCTGCCGCAACTTCGCAAGGTTACTGCCGGAGTCACCTCATTCAGGATGCTGGGCTTCACGGTCAAGGACGCGCGCACGATTACGGAAATCGAGAATAATGCCATTGCGAAAATGGCGATGGCCGGCGGTTTCTGCAATGGCAAAATTGCTTTCGGCACCGGCGGCTGGCCGTTGGGGGATACCGGCTGGCCAAAAGCGATCGGGGTTACAGTCCGCGATGCCGAGGCTACCAGCTTTATCGAAACCATCTCGCACATGCTGCCCGCGCCGGCGGTCTTATCCCCTACCGAGGGCCGGATCTACTGCACCCTCTTCCATATCCCGGAAGCTACGGATCCGGGCCTGGTGCTCCAGGAGGAGTTGTTGCACAAGCTGGACATGGACCTGGTGGCTCCCGAAGAGATGGGCGCAACCAAGGGTTGGGACGGAACCTTGTTGCTCAAGGATGTCAGGTTTGATGAACATGGCGATAATCCCATTCTCAAGGCCTTGTGGGAGATCCCTGCCCAATTAGCGGAGTTGCAGGACATATGTCTACCAGCGCAAGCTCAACCGAAAAACGGTAAAACCAGGGGGTTAACCTCCCTGCGGGTCAAAGAGGGCAGCCTGCGTGCTGTCCGGGAAGATACCGGGGGTATGCTCCAACTCGAAGGCGGATTCATTACCCGTGAGCTCGGGCGGGTTATGCTGAAGGGCGGGCCTCTCTCCGGCACCGAGGGCTACAGGTTGACACTCCAGGCCTATCCCTTTGAGGGGATGGAAGGGGAGCAGGATTCCATCGCTCTGCCGGAGTTACATCTTGGGGTGCTCAGTGCTGCCAAAGCCGTGGAAGCAAAGAACGGCCTGTTGCTGACCTTTGATATTTCCGACCAGGAAGTAACCCTGACCGAAAGCTACCTGGATGAGGTCAAGCAGGCATATGAAAATCTTAACCAAGCCCAACCTGACTCCAGCCCGGCAAATCCGTAACCTGCCCGGAAAGCATACTTGAAATCATCCCTCTGGATCTAATAATTAACCCGAGATGATCTTTTGACTTTTATCCCGGGAAGAAGCCATGCTTAACTTCTTGCAAGCCTCGCATAATATCGGCCGTTATTTCGGCATCGAAGTCCGGATAACGTACCTGCTCTATCTCGTGGTCGCTTTCTTTACCCTCACCGACCTGGCGGATTCCGGAGTGCGAGGAGGGCTGCTCACCATGGTAAGCTTTCTTTGCCTGATCGGGTTTGTCTACCTGCACGAGATGGGGCATTCACTCGCGGCGATTAAAGAAGGCGTGGGGGTGCAGGCGATCTACCTCCATCCCCTCGGCGGGCTGGCGCAACTGGTAGGAATTATCCCCGGGCCGATGGGGGAGATCACCATCGCCCTGGCCGGGCCGTTTGTCAGCCTGCTGCTGGCCGCGATCTTCTTTCTGCCCATGTACCTTGTCCATG
>JAFGNG010000268.1 GCA_016927125.1 Planctomycetota bacterium
CGCGGCCAGCCTCACACCTCAAGCCCGGCAAGCCCATTTACTTTGGCGAGCATGACGAACTGGTGGGCAAGGTTGAAAAAAAACACAAAACCGGCCACGTCCTAATCTCCTTCCGGCCCGGGAAAGAGGAGGAGATGGCTGGCTCCATCCCGGAACAGGATGCTTGGTTCTGGGAAAACCTCAACCGCTTGGGCGAAACCCCGCTACCGCCCTATATCGAGCGGCCCCAAGGCCCGGACGAAGAGGACCGCCAGCGTTACCAGACGGTCTTTGCTCAGGCTCTCGGGGCAGTGGCTGCGCCCACCGCGGGACTGCACTTTACGGATGAACTGTTTGCCAGACTGGAGGAACGCGGCGTCGAGGTAACTGACCTGGTGCTGCATGTCGGTCCGGGAACCTTTCGGCCCATCAAGACCGAACGCATTACCGAGCACAAGATGGATGTGGAGTTTTATGATATTCCGCCGGGGACAGTGGAGAAGATCGCACAAACCCGTAGTCGGGGAGGGCGCGTCATTGCAATCGGCACCACGGTGACGCGTGCCTTGGAGAGCGCAGCGGATGAAGCCGGCAAGCTGCAGGCTGGCGACGGCTCCAGCGATCTCTTTATCCGGCCGCCCTATAAATTCCGGGTAATTGACGGCCTGGTCACCAACTTCCACCTCCCGCGCAGTACCCTCCTGATGCTGGTCAGTTCATTCACCGGGCGCGCGAGGCTGCTCGCTGCCTATCAAGAAGCAATTGCCAAGGGTTATAGGTTTTACAGTTACGGGGACGCCATGTTAGTATTGCCATAACATTTTATAAAAAAGATAGTTATAACATATAAACCAAGTAGAAAATATCTTAACCCAGCGAAGGATATTTAGCTGTGAGTGACAATTTTTAAATATAACCCTCTTTAAACCTGAAGTTTTCAGAAACTTAAGATATAACTCAGTAGGATTTCAAATACGGCAGAAAATATTGCCAACCGCTAAGGAGATTTACCCATGACTGTCGATGTTAAACAAATTGGCAAGCGGGTTGAGGAAAAGGGCGAACTCATCCGGCAGATCCGCGCGGAGATCGGCAAGGTGATTGTCGGGCAGGAGTACCTCGTGGAGGGCTTGCTGTTGGCGCTCTTATGCAATAACCATGTCTTGATCGAGGGCGTGCCCGGGCTTGCCAAGACCCTCTCGGTTACAACCCTGGCACGGACGGTACAGGCCTCCTTCCAGCGCATCCAGTTTACGCCTGACCTGTTGCCGGCGGATCTCATCGGCACCCTGATTTACAATCCCAAGACCGGGGACTTCACCACTAAGAAGGGGCCGATCTTCGCTAATATTATTCTGGCCGATGAAATCAACCGCGCGCCGGCCAAGGTCCAGTCCGCGCTCCTGGAAGCGATGCAGGAACGCCAGGTTACGATCGGGGATGAAAGCTTCGCCTTGGAAGAGCCCTTCATGGTGCTGGCGACGCAGAATCCCATCGAGCAAGAAGGCACCTACCCGCTGCCGGAGGCTCAGGTCGACCGATTCATGCTGAAGCTGAAGGTCACCTACCCCAATAAGAGCCAGGAGCATGCCATTCTCAAAAAGATGGCCCGCTCCGCACCGGAAGTAACAGTCAACCCGATCATCACCCCCGGGGAAATTATCAGCCTGCGCGAACTGGCGGACGAGATCTACATGGATGAAAAGCTCGAAGAATATATTGTCAATGTGGTGGAAGCCACCCGCGCGCCGGAGAAATATAACCTGCAGCTCAGCGATTTGATCCGTTATGGCGCCTCTCCCCGCGCCACCATCTTCCTCGCCATGGCGTCCAAGGCTAAGGCGCTCTTGCAGGGGCGGGGCTATGTCACACCGCAGGATGTCAAGGACATTGGCATGGACGTGCTGCGCCACCGCGTCATTGTCACCTACGAGGCTGAGGCCGAGGAGAAAACCTCCGAGGACCTGGTGAAACAGATCTTTAATACGGTGGAAGTACCGTAAGCCTTCGAAGTTTTCCATGATTTGAATAAGGAACCTTCGCCATGGCCCCTAAAAAAAGAATCCAGAAATTAAGATTTCTGGGAATCATCCTCCTGCTGACACTGGTCGGCAGCAGCGGTTGCTATGTTCGAACCAAGCGTGTGCTGCAAGCCCATCTTCGCTCCTATCCAGAGATTGACCCGGCGGCAATGCTGGAGATGGGGCCGTTCCTCGGTCAGACCGACAAAACCTATTTCACCCTGACTTGTAAGACCGAGGACGATACCAACCTGGTTTTGGAAACGGACAATAGGACCTTGGTTTCCTCGGATCACGAATATCACCACTTCCTAGTCCAGGATCTTCAACCAGCCACCACCTATGAAATCAGGCTGAGGCAAATTGATACCGAGGGTAAAGAAGAAAAAGCGGCCGGACCCTTTCTGGTGACAACTTTTCCGGATACTTCGGAATTTACCTTTGCGATCCTTGGAGACAGCCGTTGTGAAACCGATGCCTGGAGCCGGGTGGCGACGGCAATATATAAAAAATCCCCGCTTTTTATGGTCCATTTGGGCGATTATACTAAAAACGGGATGGATGCAGGGGAATGGCGACGGGATTTCTGGAACCCAGCTAAAAAATTACTGGCGAGTGTCCCCACCTTTGCGATTCGCGGCAACCATGAAGACCGTAGCGAAATTTATCCTAAGGTCTTTTATATTCCAGATGACGAGCCCAACTGGATCAGGGAGATCGGCCCGATGCTCTTGATTGGCATTGATGGCGACCTCGACTGGACCCGCAAAAGCGACAACATCGAATGGCTAGAAGAGGTGCTTGCCACCACCCGGGCTAAGTTCATCTTCTTCTGCACCCATTATCCAGCCTGGAGTTCCCACAAACATGGCGACACGCAATTCGGCTATCCTGCGGACCGAGAGGTTAAAGAGGCGCAACAGGTGATTGCCCCACTGCTGCAGAAATACCGGGTTACAGCCATGTTTAACGGCCATTGCCACCTATACGAGCGCAGCGAAATGCCGGGAGGGCTGACCCTGATTACTACCGGCGGCGCCGGTTCGCCACTAGGTGAGATCGATAATGACGCGGAGGAGCAGAATCCCTATTCTGTCAAGATCGTGCGGGAGCATCATTACCTGCTGATTACGGTTACAGGGAATGAATGCCGGATGCAAGCTTTGACCCCCGAAGGTAAATTACTCGACACCAAAACCTGGAGAGCAAGAAATCTCTAAAAGAATTTTCTTAAGGTGATGAAACCAAATGATCCCAAAAGAACTGGCCAAGAAGATCCGTTATATCGAAATCTATACCAGCAAAGCCGTCAATGACGTCCTCGCCGGGGAATACGAGAGCGTCTTCAAAGGCCGTGGGATGGAGTTCGAAGAGGTGCGCGAATATTCCCCCGGCGATGAAATCCGCAGCATCGACTGGAATGTCACCGCGCGCATGGGACACCCCTTTGTGAAGCGATATGTCGAGGAACGCGAGCTGACCCTCATGTTCCTGGTTGACCTCTCCGCCAGCGGCACCTTCGGCAGCATCGAAAAGACCAAGAACGAAGTCGCGGCAGAGCTCTGCGCCTTGCTCTCCTTTTCCGCCGTGAAGAATAACGACAAGGTTGGGCTGATTGTCTTCACCGACCGGGTGGAGATGTTTATTCCCCCGAAGAAGGGCGTCTCCCACGTTCTGCGCCTGATTCGTGACCTCCTGAATTTCAAGCCAAAACAGGCGCAGACCGATATTGCCGAGGCGCTGGACTATCTCGCCCGCGTCACCCATCGCAAGTGCGTGGTTTTCCTGGTTTCGGACTTCCAGAGCGAAGGCTTTGAAAAGCAACTGGGGATCATCGGGAAGAAGCACGACCTGATCGCAGTCTCCATCACCGATCCCCGGGAGCGGAATATGCCGGATGTGGGGATGATTGAACTGGAAGACGCCGAGACCGGCGAGCGGATCATGCTCGACACCAGCGATTCCAAGGTCCGCCAGGAGTATGGAAAACTCGGCAGCGCGCGCGCCGGCAAGCTGCGCGAACTCTTGCGCTCTCACAGTATTGATCACGCGGAGCTTATCACCGGCCGCGACTATGTCAAGGAACTGATCCGGTTCTTTCGCAGCCGCGAACGCCGGCTGTAAGAGCAACTTAAGTATTGAGAGAGAGCCCAAGCATTACAGAGAGCGAAATAATGAGGACAGCACAGTGGTTTTTACATTTCAGCCTGACTTCGAATCCTACCCGGCTTAAGGGCTGGACAAGGATTATATTGCTCTCTCTCTTGAGCGTAGCTTTATTCCCGGGCTGCGGGGATGATGAAGATGACTCCGCCGCGCAGGAGTTCGAGATTATCAAGGAATATCAGCAAGGGCCGGTGAGCTTCAAGGTCAAGCTCAGCCGCAAGGAAATCACCATTGCCGAACACCTGCGCATGGTGCTGGAGGTTACCGCCAATGAGGAATACGAAACCAAGCTCCCCGAGTTCGGCGAAAAGCTAGAGCAATTCGGGATTGTCGATTACACGCTCTCCTCTCCCAAACTGCAAGCAGATGGCAGGGTGATTTCTTCCCGGAGTTATGAGCTTGAGCCATTCCTCTCCGGCACCTACGTGATCCCGCCGATGCAGGTGACTTTTTGGGGAAAAGGGCAAGACAAGCAGCACCAGCTCGCAAGCGAAGAACTCAGCATCCTGGTTAAGTCGCTTCTGCCCGCAGACGCGGAACCGGCCATCCGCGAAATTGCCCCGCCGGGAGAACTGCCGCCGCCGGGGTGGTGGCTATACCTCTTAATCAGCATTGGCGCAATCATAATTATTATTCTGGTTATCCTGGCGATCCGGCGAAAAAATAAGGCAATTGCGGAAGAGAACGCCAGGAAGACAGCGCAGGAGATCGCTTATGAAGAGCTGGACGCGCTCCTGGCGCGCGAGTTATTGCAGCAGGGGAGGATCAAAGAGTTCTATCTCGGCCTCTCGAATATCCTGCGGCATTATATAGAGAACCGGTTTGCCTTGCGCGCCCCGGAACGGACCACGGAAGAATTTTTAACCGAATTAAAATCAGCCTCCAGGTTGGAGGTTCGCCATAAGGATTTGCTCAAGGAATTTCTGCAGCATTGCGACCTGGTGAAGTTCGCCGCCCTTTCTCCCTTGGACGTGGAAATCCAAAAAACCTTTGATACCTGCAAGCAGTTTATTCATGAAACCGGGGTTGAGGATGATATTGAGCAAAGCAATCCCGCTGGCAACATCTAAGAACCGGAGTTTTTAAAATGCGTTTTGAATCACCCTGGGCCTTACTCGTAACCCTTGCCATTCCCTTGCTCATCGCTTTCTCTGGGCGCGGCAGGGGTTGGGGGAGCGTGCGTTTCTCCGCCACCGCCCAAGTCAAAGGGGTTGGGAAGTCAATCAAGCAGCGTCTGCTTTGGCTGCCCTTGGCAATCCGGATCCTGGCGTTACTATTACTGGCGGTCGCGCTTGCCCGTCCGCAGGAAGGCACGGAGCGGGTGCATGATATCAGCAAGGGGATTGCCATCGAGATGGTGGTGGATCGCTCTGGCAGCATGGGCGCGGAGATGGGTTTTGCAGGCCGAAATTTGAGCCGGCTGGAGGTGGTGAAGCGGGTCTTTGACGAATTTGTCTCCGGCAAGGGGGACCTCCCCGGCAGGCCGAATGACTTGATCGGTATGATTGTCTTTGCCAGGTACGCGGATACCATCTGCCCGCTGACCTTGGGGCATGGCGCACTGGCACAATTCTTAAAGAATGTCCAACTGGTCACGCAGCGCAGCGAAGACGGCACCGCGGTCGGCGATGCCATCGCCCTGGCCGCAGCCCGCCTCAAGACGGCAGAGGAAACCCTGGCTCGGCAGGCGGATGACGTGGAGAAGGAATTCTCCATCAAGAGCAAGATTATCATTCTCCTTACCGACGGGCAGAATAACGCCGGGAAGCGCATGCCCCGCGAAGCTGCCGCCCTGGCCAAGAAATGGGGCATCAAGATCTATACTATCGGCGTGGGGGGGGGCGACGGCGTAGTTACGGTGCAGACCATCTTCGGCCCCCGCAAGATGCGCACGGGCAGTGGGGTGGATACCGCAACCCTGCAGGCGGTAGCGGAAGAAACCGGCGGGATCTTCCGCTTGGCGGACGACGCTGATTCCCTGCGCGCCGTCTATGAGGAGATCGACAAACTCGAGCGCAGCGAAATCGAATCCGTCCGTTACCTGGATTACCGCGAACTGTTTCCCCCGTTCCTTCTCGCCGCCATGGGACTGCTGGTTATTGAGGTGTGCTTGAATTGCACATTATTCAGGAAAATACCATGATTCGTCTGTACCACACGGAAATGCTGTTCCTCTTATGGCTCTTGCCGCTCTTGCTGGCGGGATTCATCTATGCCGGTTATCAAAGGCGGCAGGCGCTTGAGCGTTTTGCCGAGGTAAATCTGTTGCCCTTGCTCAATACTTCGGTCAGTATTGCCCGGCGGCGCTGGAAAGCGGGATTGCTGCTCGCCGGTTTTGCCTTCTGCGCGTTCAGCGCCACCCGCCCGGCGTGGAATCCGGTGCCACAAGAACTGCAACGCCATGGGCGGGATGTGGTTTTTGTGCTGGATGTCTCCCGAAGCATGCTCGCCGAGGATCTCAGGCCCAACCGCCTGGAACGCGCCAAGCTCGCTATCCGCGACTGTATTGAAAAACTCCAGGGCGACCGCGTGGGGCTGATAGCCTTTGCCGGGCACGGCGTGGTGAAGTGCCCCTTAACACTGGACTATGGTTTCTTCCGCATGATGCTGGAGGATATCTCTCCCGAGAGCGTCCCCCACGGTGGCACCATGATTGGCGATGCCATCCGCACGGCGATCACCGAGGTCTTTGATGACCTGGAGAAGAAACACAAGGATATCATTCTAATTACTGATGGCGAAGACCAGGGCAGCTTCCCGAAGGAAGCGGCCGCCGATGCCGGTAGTCGAGGCATCCGGATTATCGCGATCGGGATTGGCGATGAAGCACAGGGCAAGCGCATCCCCATTATGGATGAATCCGGCCGCAAGAGCTTCCTGATGGATAAGGGGGAAGAAGTCTGGTCCATACTGAAAGCCGACACCTTGCGCGATATGGCAAATGCCACTCCGGGAGGCAGGTACTTAAATGTCGCCACCGGCACTATTTATCTCGATGAGGTCTATCAAGACCTGATTGCGGGTGCGGAGAAGAAGGAACTGGAATCCACCACCATCAAACGATACGAGGAAAAATACCAGATCTTCCTCGCCGCGGCCTTCGGACTGCTCTGTATTGAAGTTGTGATCAGTGAAAGAAAACGAAAGATTTAAAAGATGAGAAAACCAAGAATAAATTTCTCAGCGTTAATTATCACCATGCTTGCTCTTGGCAGTGCCTCCCTCTTTGCTTCCGAGGGGGAGATGACAGCCGAAGGTAACAGCGCTTATAAGGCAGGAGATTATGACCAGGCGCTTTCCTTTTATGAAGAGGCCTTGGCCACTTCCCCCGAGAACGCGCAGATCCTCTTTAACCAGGGCACTGCCCATTACATGCAGCAGGATTACGCCTCGGCCCGCCAGAAGTTCGTGGAGGCGGCGCTCAAGACCAAGGATCTCTCCTTGGAGGCCAAGAGCCAGTATAACCTCGGCAACTGCGCCTTCCGAGAAAGTGAAGGCAAACGCCCTGATAATCCGGAAGAGAGCATCAAAACGCTGGAGCAGGCGATCAGGTATTACCAGCAGGCTCTGGAGTTGGACCCGCAACTGGCTGACGCGGCGCATAATATTGAAATTTCTCGCCTGACCATCAAGCAGATCATGGATGAAATCAAGAGGCAACAAGAAGAACAACAACAGCAACAAAAGCAGCAGCAACAACAAGAACAGCAGAAACAGGAGCAACAGGAAAAGCTGCAGGAGCTGATCCAGAAGCAACAGGAACTCGCGCAGGAGAGCAAGGAACTTAATGACAAAACTCCAGGGGGGAAAGACCCGCAGGAGCAGCAGCAAAAAGCGCAGCAACAGGCTGAAAAGCAGGAGCAGCTCAAGAACGAGACCGAAAAATTGTCAGAAGAAATGAAAACGCAGCAGGGTCAACAGAACCCGCCGGATCCGGTTAAGGATAAAGCACAGGAACATCTCCAGGACGCGATCTCCAAGCAGGAACAGGCGAAAAAGGATCTGCAGAAGCAGGAACTCTCCAAGGCACAATCTTCCCAGGAGCAAGCAGCGGAAGATTTGCAGAAAGCTTTGGAAGAAACGCAAAATAAACCGGGCAGCAAGCCCTCACCGAAAGAGAACGAACCGGAGAAGGAAGAAAAAGATGACAAGCCCGCAGAAAATCAGCAAGAGCAGCAATCTCAACCTGAAGGGCAGCCTTCGGAGAAGCCGCAGCAGTCAGAGGCTGATAAGCCTGTTGCCAGCGGGGATGAAGACGCCCATAATATAATTGATGAAGAACGTGAGAATAAGGAAGAACGTCAATTGACCATTCCGGGGGCTTATAAACCGGTTGACAAGGATTGGTAGTGATGAGATTGGCTTGCACGCGAATTCATATCGCCATTTTATTTTTTAGTCTTCTGCTGCTCTTCGCCACAGAGAGGGCAGTAGCCGCGGAGGAGGTCTCGGTCCACGCCAGCGTCGAGAAAACCGAGATCTATATGGGCGAGCCCTTCGTGCTCCAGATTGAAGTCAAGAACGATGAGCATCCGGAAGAGCCTGACATGAGTGTCGTCAAGGACTTCGAAGTGCGCTCTCTGGGAGGACGGACCGACAGCAATTCCTCGATTACAATCATTAATGGTAAAATGACTACCACCACCAGGCGGGGCTATACCTTCTCCTACCAGCTCATGCCGAAACGTTCAGGGAGCCCGGTCATTCCCCCGATCAAGGTCAAAGCGGGCGGCAAGACCCTCACCACCCGGCCAATTTTGATGAAAACTCTCAAGCCCTCCGAATCAAGCGAGATTAAACTCAGGTTCAAGCTCTCTGAGGAAAAATGCTATGTCGGCCAACCCGTCATCCTGACCGTCACCTGGTACCTTGCCCAGGATGTTCAGAACTTCTACTTCAACTTGCCGGTATTGACTGATAACCGCTTTACTATTATGGATCTCGAGGAAAAAATCGATCCCGCAAGCTATGCCTCCTATCTGCGAATTTCCCTCCAGGACGGCGAGGTGGTGGCTAAGAAATCACACCAGAACCTGGCCGGCAGGGAATACCTGGCAGTCAGCTTTAAAAAGATTCTTGTCCCCAAGACCCCCGGTGAGCTTACCATCCCGGGCGGAACCATCTCCTGCGATGTTGTTACAGGATATAAAGGCAGGCAAAGCCGCCGGCCCTTCCGGAGCCTCTTTGACGATGATTTCTTCTTCGGCGGCAGCCGGGAGGCAATCATCGCGAAGGTGGTCGCCCCTTCCAATGAGCCTGTTCTCCAGGTGAAGCCGCTTCCAGAAGAAGGCAAACCCGCGGGCTTTAACGGCCTGATTGGCTCTTACAGCATCGACGCGGTGGCTAACCCGACCGAAGTGCAGGTTGGCGAGCCCATCACCTTGACCATCCGCGTGGCTGGTTCGGAATATATGGAAAACGTGGTCTTACCGCCATTGCACCAGCAGCCAGCGCTCAGCAAGGACTTCAAGATCCCGGTGGAAATGGCGCCCGGCAAGGTGGAGGGTAAGATCAAAACCTTCGTCCAGACCATCCGAGCCAAGCACCCCGGGGTTAAGGAAATCCCGCCGGTGGAACTGCCCTTCTTCGATGTCACGACCGGGAAGTATGGGGTCGCCCGCAGCGAGGCCATCCCAATCTCGGTCGATTCCACCCGCATTTTCACGGCTATGGATGCCGAGGGCAGGGTCATCGCGGGCGAAGGCAGCAGCGAGCTGGAAACCTGGGCCGCGGGCATTGCCTATAATTACGAAGACTCCGCCG
>JAFGNG010000269.1 GCA_016927125.1 Planctomycetota bacterium
CTTTTCGCCGGGCGAACCCGCTGCCATCCACCCGGTATTGGCGCGCCTGCGGAGTGAAGATAGAATCGTCTGCGGGATTGTCGGCCGGTTGGATCCTGACAAGCGCCCCTTCCACCTCCTGGAGCTGGCCGAGGCAACCCGGGACGCATTGCCCCGGTTGGCATTCGCCTTTGTCGGCACCGGCAGCATGGAGAATGAGATCCGCCAGGCCATTACCGAGCGCAACCTCCAAGAACGGGTCTTTCTCCTGGGCTGGCAACCCAGTATGGTCGATTGCTACCGCCAGATGGATATCCTGCTCCACCTCAACGAAACCGAGGGCTTTGGCTTGATCTTTATTGAGGCTATGGCTTCGGAATTGCCGGTTATCGGCGCGGACGGCTCCGCGGTGCGGGAGATTGTCCGCCCCGGGCAGGACGGGTTTATCTGCAAGCTGGGTGAGTGGTCACAGTGGCTGGAAGCCCTGCGGGAATTACATGATCCTGATCTGCGGCAACAAATTGGAAAGGCCGGGCGGGAGCGGGTTTGTAAGCATTTTTCCATCGCGGTGATGTGTGATCACTACGCGGAAGTTTACCAGAGGCTGCTGGCTTAGTCATCCCTCGTTAGGCGTGCAACCACAATCTTCTCCATAACCTCCAGGGGGGCATCCCGGCCGGTCCAGATCTCGAACTGGCGCGCGGCCTGGCCGACAAACATGGCGACCCCATCCGCAATAGCTGCACCACGGGCCTCGGCTTGTTGCAGCATCAGCGTCCGGCGGGGGTTATAAACTGCATCAAAAGCCACCATACCCTCATGAAATACTGCCGCGTCCACCGGCGTGGCATCTTCATGCGGATGCATGCCGACGCTGGTGGAGTTTGCCACCACCTGGAAATTCCCCCGGTACGCCTCCTCCAGGGCGATTACCTCCGCACCGAATTCTTGCGCCAGTTCTTTCGCCCGGCTGTGGGTCCGGTTGGCAATAGTCAGCTTGCAGCCCGCTTCCAGCAACCCGCAGGCGATTCCCCGCGCCGCGCCGCCGGCTCCCAAGAGTAAGGCGTTTGCTCCCTTAAGTGACAAACCGATCCTATCCGCAGCGTTTTGCACCACCTGGAGGGAGGCCTGCCAGTCAGTATTGTCTCCCTCCCATCCTGAGTTGGTCCGGGTGAGGGTGTTGACTGCGCGGGTTTTTTGCGCCAGCGGCTCAACCGTCGCGCTGGCCTTGAGCGCTGCGTCCTTGTGGGGAATGGTTACTGAGATTCCTTGCAACTTCAGCACTTCAAAATCATGCAGGAATTCGGCAAGGTTATCGACCCGGAAGCGCAGGTATACGGCATCCATCTTAAGGGCAGCGAAGGCGGCATTGTGGATCTCCGGTGAAATGGAATGGGCAATGGGATTGCCCACCACAGCGTAAAGAGCAGTTTTAGCAGTAATAGCTTTAACCCGGTAGAGCTCCGCCAGGTCGCGCGCCAGGATCTGCCCCGGCGCCGATTCCTTGCCTTGCGCCAGCGAGCCAAAGGTCAGGAGCGAACCCTGCCGCAGAGCCAGCACCCGGCTGACCTCTCCCAACTCACCCATACAGAAGCTGATCGCCGGTTTAGCGCATGCCTTCAAAGCTTCCCAGATTTTCAGGTTGTCGGTCAGCTTATTCGCCAGGGTGACAAACTTGATAATATCACAGGGCAGTGCAGCCAGCATTTTAACAATTTCAGCAAGGTTCTGCGGGGTCTCATCGAAATTGTGATAGCTGGCAATTACCTTGACGTTCCCGGGTAGCGTAAGGTTGGCAAGGGCGTCATGTTCCACATCCACGTAAGCAGCCCCGGCTTCCGCCGCGAGCTTCAGGAGCGCCAGACGCTTTTTTTCCTCTCCCCGGTAACAGCCGCCTTCGCGAACCGGTCGGCAGGTTGCGATGCAGGGCAGTCTCGCTGCCTGGAGCAGCGCGCCTACATCCACCTCATCTTCCAGATAATCCAGCCGCAATTCAATGAGGTCGGCAGGCTCTTTGCAGGCTCGGGCGATCTCTATCATGGCGCTATCCATCGAAGTTGCAACGATGGGAATGCAAATCATAATAACTTCCTTTTACGCAGTAATATTCCGGGAATCGGCCCGTAAATCCTACCGGGTTACTGCCCTTAAAAATACAGATTAATCGGGAAAGGGGAAATAAAAAGTTTTAATCCGCCTCGACAGATATTTCATCCCGGCGGTTTTGTGATTGCGGACAGCAGGCCAGCCGGCTTTTTTCTTGCGCCCCTATTATTTTAGAGTTATGTTGGGAAAGGCAAACCAAAGGTTTTTTTTAAATCAGTTTGCTTTTATTGAAAGGTAGTAATCCCTCAAGAAAATACCATGATAGCCGTACTATATAATAGACTGCATTGCTCCTGGCTCAGAAGGGATACCCCATGGGAACCAAGACCAACAAGCACCCGAAACCCGGTAGGGAAGAACGGATTGTGGATCTCCTCCGCAGGCTGGCGGCCACGGACGACCAGGAGGAGAGCAAGGAAATCCATGCGGAGCTCGCTGCTGTCACCGGGGTCGAACTTGAAGGCGGCTTGTCGCGCTGGTTGAACTGGTATATTGAAGAACACCTTGGCATCCATTCCGTCCTGGAGGTACTGACCGGACGGGATCCTTCGATTATCTCCGGCGAATCCACCGCCGCCTTTTCCGATGGCGATATTTTTCTCCGGCCGGAATACAACTGGTGCGCGTTGGAGCGGATCGACAACCGAGATGACATGATCAAACTCCGCCAGGTCTATAGCGATCTTGAAAGTCCAATCCAGATCGAAGAGGAGGGAGCCTTCAGCTTTGCCAGGCTCACCGGCCTCTCCGCCGATGAAATGGAGTATTTCCGGAACAAATCCTTGAGCGAGGTTTTATTTGATGAAAACACCCATATGGAACACCTGCGGGTATTGAAGGATTACGGCAAGATTATGATGCTGCCGGTCTTACCCAGCGCCACCCAGCGCAGCGGGGCGATAGTCTACGCCGCCGCTATTGCCCAGGCTTTGACCCGCTTTGATATCAAGATCTCAACGCTAACCTACCAGAGCCTTGCCGAAAGCCTTGAAAACCTGGTGGATCGGCCCTACCTGGTTGAGTCTTATACCAATCTCTTCAAGAACGCGCTGAAAAAGTGCAGATAGGGTTTATTAAGCCAATACCTTAGGATTTATAATAAATACTGCAATAAACCCCAAGGGCTTCTCGTTTTATTATAACAAACATATTTATATGCAGGGTCTTTTTTTTACTATTTCTGGGTACTATTATTGGGGAGTCAAACCATGTTTAAGTTCAGATTTCTTATAAGAGTTATTGCTATTATAGTAATTACTGGCGTCTTAGCCGCAATCCAGTCCAAAGCCATGGCTGGGGAGAGAGGAGACCGGGCAGACAGGCAGCGTGCTGGCGGGCGCGGCATGCCGGGAGCGATGCAGGGTATGCCTGGAATGCCTGGAATGCCCATGCCTGGCGGCGGGTTGATGGCTCAGCAGGCGGAGCAACAGGTTGAGAATTTAAAGGATGAGTGGCGCGGAAAAATCATAGCTGCTCAACCTGAAGCGGTTGAGGAAGTTACGGCCGGGCAGGAAATGGCGGAACCAGCAGCGGAGGGTGCAGGCGAAGTTCCTGAAGGCATGGTTCTTTTGCAGAAGGAAGAGGCGTTAATTCTTCTTGCCATCGAAAATCTGGAAGAGCAGAGCGATACTATCGAAGCGGAAGCATTTGCTTCTGCCCCGGTAGCTGCAGCCTACCAGGCGGCAGTAGCTGCAACCGCAACCTTTTATCAAACCCTGGAGAATGATCCTGAATACAAAAAGCTGATCGCTACCAGCGAAGAAGCAGAGAAAAGAATTACTGAAATCAGGGATGAAATGCGCGCCGCCAGGGGCGGTGGTGGCGGTAATGCTGACCGGCGGGAGCAGTTTGAACAAATGCGCGGAATGATGGAAGAGATGAACGGTTTACGGGAGAATATCCAGAAAACCAACACCGAAATCCTTCTTCTCCCGGGCGAGAAACCGGAATTGCAGAAACTGCAAGACCAGAAAACCACAACCTGGCTTGCTTTTGAAGAAGAAATGATTAATAGCCTAAAGGCTAACGAAAAGTATGTAGAAATCCTGAAACAGCTTGAAAGTTTGGAAAAATGGCAGAAAAACCTGCATGATACTATAGAAGCAGGACAAATGGAGATCATTCGCCAGAACCAGGCCCCGGCGGCTGGAGAAGCAGCCAGCGCAGAAGAGGAAGCAGCTCCCAAGGCTGATGCTGACCCCCCCTCGGTTTTTTAGTCTCAAACCGACGGCAAGATAGATTCAGTAATCCCATGTTGATTTCACCCGGATCGGAAGGCTTTTTTAATCTGATTTGAAGTAACACCAAGATTTTTCTTCTTTTAAAGGGGAAGACAAATTTGCAAAATTAATAAGGGAAGTGCATACAGGGATCTATATTAATTCCCCATTCCCTCTAATTACACCTAATGGAAGTTGAAACTTGGCAAAATTTAACCGGATTGTAAAAAAACTGATGGATTTTAATTATTTTTGTCAGATTGTGGTTTGACCGGACATTATTATATTGGAGAAGCGCAGGTTAAGATGAAGAGGGGTTAGACGGATCCTCAGGAGGAAGCCTCCAGAGGTTGGAGTTGATCCATCTCGATTTTTTAGCCAAATCTCAATTATCAAACCACCCTTAAGCCCTATACGATTCAGCCGGAATCGACAAGGGCATTACAATGAAATTATGTGTTAATGCTGGGGATTAATGCCGGGGTTTGACATTTAATAAAAAAACACATACAATACGCCCTCCAAACTTAGCTGAAGGGGATTATCATGCTTGAAATTACGGATCTGCGCAAGGTTTATGAAGACGGCACCGTTGCCGTGGACGGGCTTTGTTTAAGTGTTAAGGCCGGCGAAATTTTTGTGCTGCTCGGTGCCAACGGTGCGGGCAAGACCTCAACCATCATGCTGATCCTCGGATTTACCGAGCCGACCGCGGGTTGTGTAACCCTCAATGGCGTTGATGTCCAGAAAGATCCCCTGACTGCCAAGAAGCATGTCGCCTATGTTTCGGAGAATGTGACCCTGTACGGAAACTTCACCGCGCGCCAGAACTTGGAATTCTTTACCAATTTAACCGGCCGCACCAATGTTACCGAAGAGGAATACCGCGCGGCCTTCCTGCGCGTGGGCTTGGCGGAGAACGCCTTCCATCGCCGGGTCAGCGGCTTCTCCAAGGGTATGCGCCAGCGCCTGGGCATTGCCATCGCGATCCTCAAGAACAGCGAATTGATCGTCCTGGACGAACCCACCAGCGGGCTGGATCCCAAGGGCGGCTTTGAGTTTCTGGAGATTATCTCCCAGCTCAAGGCCGAGGACAAGGCCATCCTGATGTCAAGCCATGATATCTTCCGCGCCAAGGCAATCGCGGATCGCATCGGCATCATGCGCAACGGGCAGATCATTGAAATCCTCGACAAGGAGCGGATCAAGACCGCCGACTTGGAGAAAATCTACATCGAGTGCATGAAAGAAATAACTGCCGGTGCGACCTCCGCGAAGGTGCAGTAAAATGCTCATTAACCTGATCCGCAAAGAAGTGGTGTCGCATATCCTTTCGCTCCGGTTCGGAGTGACCTTTGTGCTCTTCCTGGTGCTGATCTTTGCCAGCATGTATGTTACAGTTAATTATTATCATCTGGAGATCGACGCCTATTCCATCCGGGAACAGGAAGATAAGAACCTGACCAACACGCTGTTGGATATCGATGACACCAGTGTTCTTTTCAACCGGTTCTTCTATCACGAAGGCATGGATAATGCTGTGCGCATCTCTCCGTTAGGCTGGTTGGGAGAAGGTTTTCTCGAGGTTTGCCCGGACACCATCAAAGTCCGCGCCACCATGCGCAGCCGCAACGTGGACCAGGATTCTGCCTTCAACCCGTTGACTTCACTGATGCGCACCCCGGATTTTTATTACGTCATCAATGTCATGCTCTCGCTGTTGGCGATCCTGTTTGTCTTCGATGCAATCTGCGGAGAAAAGGAAACCGGCACTCTGCGGCTGATGCTCTCAAACGCGGTCCCGCGCCACCTGGTTCTACTGGGTAAGTGGATTGGCGGATACCTGGTGCTCTTTACCCCCTTCTGCCTGGCAGTGGCGGGCGGCCTGGCCTACGCGACGTCTACCGGGGCGGTAAAGTGGGATTCCGAAACCGTCCAGAGGATTTTCCTGCTGCTTTTGACCGCGGGGTTATACATCTCGGTCTTCTTCAATATTGGCTTGTTTGTTTCCACCAGCACCAACCGCTCCGCCACCAGTCTGCTGATTTGCCTGCTGATCTGGGTAACCTGCATTATTGTGATTCCTAACCTCGCCCCGGTTACCGCCCGGATTATCTCTCCCACCCCCTCTCTGAAGTCAGTACAGGAAAGCAAGGCGGTGATTGATGAAGAAACCCGCCTGCAGCGAAATATTCTCCAGCAGGTTTATGGAGAGATTGATTACAGCAATGCAACTGACAGCGAGATTGAACTGCTGGAGAATAAAGCCAACCGGATGAAGAACCGCTTGGATAAAGCCTACGAAGACAGTGTCCAGGAACAGAAAAATTTGGCCGTGACCCTGGGCCGGCTGTCACCCTCATCTTGCTGGATGTACTCGGCGACCGCCCTTACCAACACGGGGCTGCTCTCTTATCAAAAATTCCTCGAAGCGCGGGACAAACTGGCTGATAATTTTGATGAACTCATGCAATATGCCAGGAGAAGCAGGTGGGAAGTATGGCGAGCACAAAATAATGCCGACAGCCTCAAGACTTGGTCTGAGTCAATCAAGGCCCGGCTTCCCCATTTCGAAATGAACTATCCCTCGTTCACTGATTCCATCAATGACGCGCTGAATGACATCCTGATTCTTTTGATCCTGAACGTGATTTTCTTCATGCTCGCATTTACCTTCTTTCTGCGTTATGACGTTCGTTGAGTATACCCGAAAGGCGTGGCCATGCTGTTACAGTTGATTCGCAAAGAAATTCTCGAACACCTGATGAGCCTGCGCTTTGCGATCGCGTGCATCTTGTGTTTCGCTGTAATCCTCTGCAGTCTCTTTGTCCGCTGTCAGGACTACAGCCTGGTGATGGAAGATTATTACCAGGTCCGCGGGGCCCTGGAGACCGAAAAGAAGAATCTCCGTCGTCCCGAGGACGTGATCTACCAGGGTTTAAATATCCCCCACCGGCCCAATCCTCTCTCGATCTTCGTCAGCGGTGTCAGTAGGAATGAGGCTTCTTCCTACCGGATAACCACTTATAAGCCACCCCAGGTCGAGAATGCCCAGACGGAAGACCCCCTCAAGGCGATTTACCCCTCCATGGATCTGATCACCTTCGTCGGGATCATCATGTCGCTGATGGCGGTGATCTTCGGGTATGATTCCATCTGCGGTGAAAAGGAGCGCGGCACCCTCCGCCTGATGCTGTCGTACAGTGTGCCGCGCGACCTGGTATTACTGGGGAAATGGCTCGGCGGTTACCTGACCCTGATCATCCCGTTCCTCCTGGCAATAATTTCCGGTGCCACGATCGTGCTGATCCAGCCGGAGATCTCACTGACACCGAGCGAATGGCTAAGGCTGATCGGTTTGTTCCTGCTCTCCTTGCTTTATATCGCCGCCATCTATTCCGCCGCGATCTGGGTGTCTGCGCTTACCAGAAAATCATCAACCAGTATCCTCGCCATGGTAACGCTCTGGATGATTGTGGTCTTGGCGGTCCCCAACCTTAGCCCTCATCTCGCCCAGGCGCTGAAACCAATCCAAAAAGTGAAATCGGCGGAAGAGGAGCGCCAGAGGGCTACAGAAAGAGAATGGGCTACTTATGTTGACACCCCGATCCGGGAATATGACATTTTACACGCCAATGAGCCCAATGACTGGAGTACTCGTGAAAAGCGCCAGTATCATGTTGTCGAATGCCATAAAAACGGTAATATTGCTCGCCTGCGAAAACTGGAACAGATTGATCAGTCCTATGGAGCCCAGTTCGAGGCTCAGACCGAAATCAGCCGCTGGCTTGCCCGGATCAGCCCCTTCTCATCCTTCGCTATGTCGGCAGCGGAATTGACCGACAACGGGGCGCTGAGAAAAAAACAATTTATCAAGCAGCTCAACGATTTTCAGTTGGAACTCTCCAACTATGGACATGATGAATGGCTGGCTTTGATCCAATACCGGCTTGGCCACAATGGCGACCAACCTCCCGCCTGGACCGAGCAAAAAGTGAACCCGATCCCAACCTTCACCTATACCCCATGCGCGGCCAGTATTTATGTAAAGACTATCCTGGTTGACGCCGGCCTGCTGGCCGGGATGACCCTGCTCTTTTTCCTGTTGAGTTATGTTTCTTTCCTGCGCTATGACGTGAGGTAACCGAAATGAAAGCGCTGAAAATATTTGTCGGGATTATTGTCTGCCTCCTGGCCTTACTGATAGGCGTGACCTGGATGAAAGCCTATGCCAAGAAACCGGAGGTTTTAATTGCCCGCCTGCGTGGAGCTACCGCGGAAGAAAAAGAAGAGGTTATCACCCAGATCCACCTCGTCCGTGGCGACTTCACCACCCCGGCACTTGCAGAGTTTGCCAAGCTTGATAATCCCGCTGCCTTCCGCGCTGAATTGGTCAGAATCCTCTATCAAATCAACCACACTACCGCGGATTCCCGGATCGAAGAAATTCTGCAAGAGTCACTTCAGGATAAGCAGCCGGAAGTCAGGAGCGCCAGCATCAGTTGCCTTGCTCTGTATGGCAGCGATCAGGCCCGGCTCGCCGCGATTGACTGCCTGGAGGATCCCGATGTCGAAGTTCGCCGCCAGGCCTACCTGATTTTTAACGCGGATGGCCGCCGGGCAGAGGGACACCTCTGGACCCTGATGACGGAAGAACAAAAATCAAAGTTGATTTCATATGCCCTTGTGGACAGAAAAGACAACCCGAGCGAAGAAATCCGCTTCCTCGCCGATTCCATCATTGGGCGAGAGGTTGCAATCCTCTGCGATCAATCCACCGAAGCGCTGCAGACCTCCGACATTATCAAAACCAGGGAACTGCTGGACCTGGCGATTACGCTGGACCCGGAAAGTTTCAGGGCCAAGAACAGTTACGTCCGTCATTACCTTGCCATCGGGGATAAGGAAACTGCCCTCTCCCTGGCGGATAAGTATAACCTGCTCCTGCGGATTCCCCTGCTGACGGCAGCGCCGCAGATCGACGGCGATCCTACGGATGAGGTCTGGCTGGAAGGCTGCCAGGCCACGACGCCCTACCTGATGACCAGCCTCTGGACCACCTTGCCCGCAACCAGTAAAACCATGATCTCTATTGGCCATCTCAACGGCACCATCTATATTTCAGTTATTGCCTATGAAGATGACCTCAGCAAGCTGGTTGTCAAGAACACGACCCGCGACAGCGAAGTTTATAATGATGATTGCGTGGAATTCTCCTTTGATCCCGCGTTGGAGGAACGCCGGGATTTCCGCTTCAGCATCAATCCTGCCGGGGCGCTCTATGATCGCTACGGCTTTGATCGCCGGAGCAATTTCACCTGCGAATATGCCGCCAAGGTTTTTCCGGAGAGCGGTTATTGGGCCTGTGAATTCGCGGTCAAAGCTAAGGATCTGAATAATAATGTTATCACCAACGAAAGCATCTGGGGGATGAACGTTATGCGCACCCAGATCGCGGCTTCGCAAAAATCTGCGATTACCCCGACCTTCGGCACGATGTGGTTTGTTGTCAGCCCGCTGGCGATTTTCGAGAACGCGCCCGCGCTCTCGGAATTACCGCCGGATGAGCAGTCAGAATCGCTTTCCAGCGAGCCGGATTCCTCAGCAACTCCGCAGCCCGGGGCCAACCGGCCCAGAAGGCCAAGCTCGGATAACCTGATGGTTCCTCCCCGGGGTGGTGGCGGGGCCGGTGGTGGCCGCCGCCCGTAAGCAGGACAGGGGGCATTGTAATCTCACCCGGTTAGTTGATTCTCTTACCTAAGAACTATATAATAACAAACATGTGATTCGTTGGCCGCAGCGGCCCGGTCCGCGCAGTTCCTATTAAAAAGTTTCCTTCTCCACCAAACAGGAAGGCAAGATGCAGGCTGACCCCAGGGAATTCACTATTATCGGGGCCGGACCTGCAGGCTTGGCCGC
Organism: Planctomycetota bacterium; assembly: GCA_016927125.1. Lineage (GTDB taxonomy): Bacteria > Planctomycetota > SZUA-567 > SZUA-567 > JAFGNG01 > JAFGNG01. Next base: position 10,224 of record JAFGNG010000269.1, read on the forward strand.
CGCTTATGAGTTGATGCGCCGCGCTTGCGATTGTCAAATCCTGGAGCAGGCAAGACAGGCCGGTGGCCTTTCCAGGACAGTAAATTACCGCGGCTATCGCTGCGATATTGGTGGGCATCGCTTCTTTACCAAGAATCCCGAGGTAGATCGCCTGTGGCATGAAATTCTATCGGAAGACTTTCTGCGCCGTCCACGCCTCTCCCGGATTTACTATCGAGGGAAGTTCTTTAATTATCCCCTGCGCGCTCTCAATGCCCTGACGGGGCTTGGGCTCCTGACCAGCCTGCGTGCCCTTGCCAGCTTTTTGTACCGCCGGCTCTTTCCCCATCGCCCGGAAGAGACCTTTGCCGATTGGATCAGTAACCGTTTCGGCGACACGCTCTTCAGGATTTTTTTTAAAAGTTATACGGAAAAGATCTGGGGCATCAAGTGCACTGAACTCTCGGCGGATTGGGCGGCCCAGCGCATCCGCAATCTTGATCTCGGACGCGCGCTCCTAGGGGTAGTGGGCTTCAAACCCGAGGGGAAGGTTGCATCGCTAATCGAAGAATTTGATTATCCCCGCTACGGCCCCGGCCAGATGTATGAAGCCATGGCTGGAAGAATCCTCCAGGCTGGGGGGAATATTCAATACGACAGCAAGGTGACAGGCATTACCCATCAAGATAATTACATTACCGGCGTGGTCATTCAACGGGGCGAGAAGCGGGAGAGTCTCCCCACAACGAACCTGATCTCCTCCCTTCCCCTGACAGAATTGATTACCAGTATGGACCCGCCGCCGCCGCCGAAGGTGCTGACGGCAGCCAGAGGCTTAAGGTATCGCTCCATCCTGACCGTGAACCTGATTATCAATCAGGCAGAGCTCTTGCCCGACACCTGGCTCTACCTGCACGATCCGGAAATTCTTGCCAATCGCTTGCAGCTCTATAAAAACTGGAGTCCGGCGATGGTTCCGGATTCGCAAACCAGCGTGGTCGGCTTCGAATATTTTGTCTGGGAGGGCGATGAATTCTGGAACCTGGATGACGCGGCTCTCTTATTGTTTGCGCGGGAGGACGCCGAGAAGCTCAAGCTGGTGGAGTCGCAGAAGATCACGGACGGGTTTATTGTACGTTACGCCAAGGCCTACCCGGTTTATGACGAAGGTTATCGGGAGAAGCTGGCTTGTATCCGTGAGTATCTGCACGGCTTCTCCAACCTTGCCTGCGCGGGCCGATATGGGCAGTTCCGCTATAACAACATGGACCACTCCATCATGACGGGGTTGTTGGCAGCGCGGCAGTTACTGGGTGAACCTGTCGATCCCTGGAGCGTTAACGCAGAAGCGGAATATCATGAAACCGGCGGGAGGTCTTCGTCATGAAGACAAGCAATCAGCAGGCTTATCTCTTCACGGCATTAATCTGCGCGGTACTGGTGGCAGTAGTCTTCTACCTACTCGACTATGCGGGCAGCCAGGGGTTTAATCCCAGCGATGATGGCGTGGTTCTGGCGCAGGCCTTCCGGATCCTGCATGGGGAAATTCCGCATCGGGATTTTATCGCAATCCGCCCGGCTTGCTCTGGATTTTTACACACCCTCAATTTTCTGGGAATCTTTCCATTGGTCATGAGTGGCCGGATTTTCATGATCAGCGAGCTCTTCCTGACCGCCTTTATCTGGACCTGGCTTCTGGACAAGAGTTTTAATCTTACCAGGAAGCGGTTGCTCTATCCCTGCCTCGGGATTATCGCCCTGGTCATGAGTTTAAACAGCATCATTATCTTCCCCTGGACTACAGTAGACGCGCTCTTTTTCTCAATCCTCAGCTTTGCCTTGAGCCAGGCCGCATCCAAAACGGAAGCTTCCGGCTTCAGGTTGGTAATGCTCCTCGCAGCCGGACTGGCATGCAGTTGCCTGGCTGCGATTTCGCGGCAGATCTTCGCCGTGATCGTCCTGACCAACCTGGTGCTGGCAGTTTATTTTTTATTACAAGCAAAACGCCCTCGGCTCTTACCAGCGGTCATCCTGCTTGGTTTTATCCCCGCTTTCGCGTACCTGGTAATGTTGCTCTTTACCGGCTCCTGGGATTTATTCATCCAGCAGATGACGGGGCGCACCGAGCTTTTTGAAACCGGCGTGACAGCCTTTGCCCATTCGCTCTACGTCACCGGCTATATCCATGCCATCGCGGTTATCTTAGCAGTTTATATTTGGCTGAAAACCCCCCGCTCGCCTCACGCCAAAGATGGCATTAGCCGGCAACCGGAGCGTGTCAGCTGGTTTTGGCAAACCACGATCTGGTGTTATGCCGCCTGTACCCTCACCCTGATTGGCCTCATGTTCATCCTGGGCAACCGTTCCAAGTTGTGTTTTGAACTCTTCTGGTGCCTGACAGTGCTGGAGGTGATCGCGGTCCTGATCCTACGGTGCAATTTTCAGCAAGTGCTGCTGATTGCCTTTGCATTGCTTTTGGGTTGGACTACATCCATCTCCCTGGGCTCGAATTACCCCTCGTTATGCGCCGGGATTCTGGCAACCACCATCCTGACAATAACCTGCCATTGCATCCTAGAATGGAATCCATCTCTGCGAAATGGCTTCCGAGGCGTTACATTCAATGTAGTGGGTGTGGGGTTATCCCTGGCGGTTGCCGCCAGCGGGATCTGGATGCAACTCGAGCGCAATTTCCGCGATCTCCCGGCAAACAAACTAAAATATGAATTGGGTGAATTGCTCCCCGGCTTCGCAGGGATCAAGACCAATGCTAGGACGTTTGAGTATTACCGGGAGATTGTCGAGCTATTTCGTAAATACCCCAACATGCAGGATAACCTGGTAATTGTTCCCAATAACGCGATGCTTTACCCCGTATTGGGAACCAGGAATCCCTTTCCGTTGGACTGGCTCCAGCAGGAGGAGTTTGTCGGCTCAGAGGCGGAGGTGGTGAAGAGGATACAAAAAGTGCTGCAGAACCGGAAAATTTATATCCTGGTTGAAAAATATAATTCCAAGCGTTTTTCCGAGGCCTTATTCCCGCTCAACCAGGATCCGGTCAAATATCCTTACCTTGAACTGCTCTTTAAGAATTGCACCACCTTCACTCCGCAGAAACTGGAGTATTTCACCTGCCTGGTTTCCTCTCCGGTAGGGGATGCCGGGGAATAGTTTAGTCTAATCCCTACCAGTCAAGAGCTATCTTTACCACTACCTTGAAGACCTTGCCACTGCCGGCTAGGGGCGCGTGGACATCCTCGGGATAGAGCACGGCGAAGGATTGCGGCAGGAGATCAATATAAGTCTCGGAAGGGGTGTCGAAGAATTCAATGTCCTTCTCGGCATTATACCCCTGGCTGGCATCCTGGCAGAGCGCGAGATCCTTCCAGCCGAGGCAATCGCTGCCTTCCAGGCAGACCTGGATATCAAGGTATTTGCGGTGCGCTTCCAGCTTCGCGCCGTCCTTGCCCTTGCCTTCCTTGTTCTGCACCAGCGCGTAGAGGCGGTCGCCATCAATCTCCTGCCGCCCCTCTCCCAGTTCCTTGAAGTTGGCAGTGGTCAGGAATTCAAAGGCGGGCTGGAATCCGGGATGCAGGTCAAAGTAGCGCTTGGCATTGCCGAGTTTGTCAAAAATCATTTCTTCTCTCCTGAAAACTTAAGTCAAGATACAGTATTCTAATATCCA
>JAFGNG010000027.1 GCA_016927125.1 Planctomycetota bacterium
CAGCAATAACTGAGCGTGATCTGCCCGCGCAGGCGCGCCAGGAGGTTGGTAAAATTTTCAATCTTCCCGGCGAGCCTCCCCGTCGCGGTTGGCAAACTGTCGGCCAGCCGCTTCCTCTCCGCATCCAGGAGTAGAGGATCCTGCATCCCCGTGCCTGGAAAACGGCTGTCATCAAGCCCCAGGATAAAGGTATGTCCTCGCCCGGAATGCCCGCCGGAATGGATGGCATCGACATGGAGATGTCCCGGGCGCGGGCGCTCCCCGCCGACCCTCGCGGTAGCTACAAGTTCCTGCAACCATTGCCAGGCATCAAGGTAAACCTTGCCCTCGCTTTCGGCAAGGCAATCCCGCATCTCCATGATGTCCTGTAGAAATTTCTCACGCGTAAAATTATCCAGCCGTCCGTGGCAGCAGGCGCATTGAGCGAGGACCTTGCTGGCTCCTGCCAAAATTTCTTCCTGGCTCGCCTTTTCATCAGGGCAGGTAGCGAGAAGATTGCGGGCGGTTTCGTAAATCAGGCCGAGATCAGCAGCTTCCCTTTCAAGTTGGTTTAACTTTTCTTGAGCGCTCTCCCTGGGATTCTTTTCCAATGATTCCTGCCTGGATGTAATCCTCTTTTCCAGGGATTTTATTCTCTGTTCAATTGTCGGCAGGTAACGCTCCCTACCCGCTCCGATGCTGAGGGTCCGCGCCCTCGCGGCCAGGCGAAAGTAGTCGCCCGCGCTGCTTACTCCTGGAATAATCAGCAAACGGTCTTGCAGCATTTCGACAAAGATCGCCTGTGGAAACCCCTCTTGAATCCAGGTTAGCCACGCGCGCATGGCCCGGCCGGGATGGAATGACTCCGCCGGCAAGCCTTCGGAAAAAGTCACCGGCAAGTTGTCAATACTGTCAGGATAGAGCCGCGCCATGATTCCATAAATCAATGACGGATAGGTCTGCGGGTCGGTGTGCAGGATCTCAACCTCTTCAAAGGGGATCTGCTCTGCCAGGCAACGGCGGAGCACTTCGCGCACCTCGTTGACCTCGCCTACCGCCCGGAAGATCTCCGCGCTGCCATCACCCTGGGGCGCCGGTGCTGCAGAAGGGTTGGCAAACCAGCACAACAGCCTCGAATCCGTTAGGGCTTCACGCTCCTGGTTCTTGCAGGAATCCACCTGGATAATCCTGCGGTTCTGCTCCGGAAGGGCGCTCCAGAAATCCTCTTCCAACTTACTGAAATTCCCGGCCAGATCCTCAGGCAGAAGAACTATGGTCTTGTGGAGCTGCCTGACCGAACCAGACTGCAGCATTTCCTTCGCAATCTGCAAGACATCCGCGTAATCAACCAGCTTCAGGCGGGTTAATTCGGTTTTATAAGCTGTCAGCAACGCTGTGATCTCACTGCCCTTGGTTTCTACCTCGAAGGCCGCTTGGTTAGGGGAAGCGATTCCGGCAAGCCTGAGATCCTGGATGACTCTCCCCAGGAGTTGCGTCATGCCCTGCCCGGCATTAACTGGAAAAAAATAGCTGTCCTTGCTGCTTCGTTGATGGGTAAAAAGGCGATCGAGCAAGAGCTCGCGCTGCCTGCGGCGGATCAGGGTCAGGCCCTGCCGCGCCAACTCCGGGGAGACTTCCTGAATGATAATATACCTCAGCTCATCCATCTGCAGGTTAAGAACCGGCTGGCCGGAGCGGGTGATGGCCTCGAGCCACTGCCTGCCGATACGCCGGGACGGGGCCAGGAGGAGCTTCCTGGCCACCTTTTCCCCGGCGCAAAAGGCGCGCAGGTTTGTGAGGAAGTGGTTAAGTTGCCTTGATTGCATCCCCATCGCTCCTTGCCAAGGGATTATCCCCGCAGAATCGTGATGTAATTAAGAATTCATAGTATTGCTGCTCTGGTGGGATTATGTCAAGTGCCAGGATGGGATTGTCTGTAAATGAGTCGCAATCCCCTTGACAGGATTACTGATCCCTGCTCTTTATGTGGGGGTCAGACAATCATTAAAATGACTCTTGCTTGCGCGCTTGTCATATTTTTCAGGATCACTTATGCCCAGCCTCTCCGACTCGGTACAATTTTTAAAAGGTGTTGGCCCCCGGCGCGCGGAGGACTTTATCCGCCTGGGGGTGAGTACGGTCAGGGACCTCCTCTATACCTTCCCGCGGCGGATTTCGGATCGCACCAATTTCGCAACCATTGCCGATGCTATCCAGATGCCCGGCACTGAACTCAGCCTGCGGGTGCGCGTGCTGGAAGCAAGCTCCCGCCGGATCCGCCGGGGCAAGCAGCTTACCACCGTCGTCTTTGAGGATGATACCGGCTTAGTGGAAGGCCTCTGGTTCAACTCACCCTGGATCCTTGACCAATTTTCCGGCGAGAATGTCCTGCTCTTTGGCAAGGTGACTATGAAGGGCAAGAAGGCGCAGATTGTCCATCCGCGCATGGAACTGGTGCCGGAGGGCATCTCCTCCGGGAAACAGGTCGGCCGCATGGTGCCGATCTACCCGCAGACCGGGCTCCTTACCCAGGCGGCGTGGCTGCGGATCATGGGCCCGGCCCTTGACCAGTACCTCCCGATCCTGCCCGAGCTTTACCCGGAAGAGTTTCTGGAAGAGCGCCAGCTTATGGCCCGCGCTGAAGCGGTCCGCAATATGCACTTCCCCAAGAGCGCTACCCTCAAGGCCAAGGCGAGAGAGCGGCTGGTCTATGACGAATGCCTGGTGATGCAACTTGGGATTGCCATGCGGCGCTATTGCAATATCGATACCCATCCCGGGCGGGTCTTTAAGATTACTCCGAAGATTGCCAAGCATATCC
>JAFGNG010000270.1 GCA_016927125.1 Planctomycetota bacterium
GGCCGCGCTCGAGCGCGCCGCCGGCATCCCCGGCCGCGGGCTGGATCCAAATATTCCTGAAGGGTCCTTCGCGCAGGATGCGGCCGTTGCCGACACAATTGAGCGCCACCCCCCCGGCGAGGCAGAGGTTGTCCAGGCCGGTTTTTGCATACGCATGGCGGATAATGCGGAGCATGGTTTCTTCAGTTACTACCTGCAGGCTGGCTGCCAAATCCATCTCCCGCTGGGTCACCCGGCTCTCCGGCTGGCGCGGCGGCCCGCCAAAGAGAGCATGGAACTTCTCGCTCGTCATGGTAAGCCCGGCGCAATAATTGAAATAACTCTGGTCCAGCCAGAAGGAACCGTCCTCTTTCAAATCCATCAAGTGTTCGAGGATCAGGTTAGCATACTTTGGCTCGCCATAGGGGGCCAGGCCCATCACCTTGTACTCGCCGGAGTTGACTTTAAAGCCAGTGTAATAGGTAAAGGCGCTGTAGAGTAAGCCCAGCGAATGCGGGAAGCGAATTTCGGATTTAAGGTGGACCTCGTTGTCCTTGCCGACGCCCCAGCTTGTAGTAGTCCATTCGCCGACCCCGTCAAGCGTGACAATCGCGGCCTCCTCGAAAGGAGACGGCAGGAAAGCACTGGCGGCGTGGGATTCGTGGTGGTTGGTGAAGTAGATGGGGCCATTATACTTATTTTCCAACCCCTTGTCGATCTCCTTAGGGAGAAAGAGCTTCTGCTTCAGCCAGACCGGCATTGCCATCATGAAGGAGCGTAACCCCCGGGGCGCGAAGGCGAGATAAGTTTCCAAGATGCGCTCGAACTTGAGGAAAGGCTTGTCGTAAAAGATCACGGCGTCGAGTTGTGCGGGCGTAAGTCCCGCCTCGGCAAGGCAATACTCCAGGGCGTGGTGGGGGAAGCCGGGGTCGTGCTTAACGCGAGTGAAACGCTCTTCCTGGGCGGCGGCGATGATCTCGCCGTCGATCACGAGCGCCGCGGCGCTGTCATGATAAAATGCTGATAAACCCAGGATTGCGGTCATCAAAATCCCCCGTGCGGAGCCGGATCATAAAAACAGATAACCCGGACTCGCCTGGTTACCCTTGAATTAAGGGATTGTTATGGATTTGGCGGGTTAAGTCAAGATAAACCTTGACGGAGGCGGATTAGGCGGTAGGATATTGCCGGAACAGGAAACCCGGTCGCTTAGCTCAGTCGGTAGAGCGCCACACTCACATTGTGGAGGCCACAGGTTCAAGTCCTGTAGCGACCACCAACACCCACCAGGCGCCCAGGGAAACCGGGGCGTTTGTTTGTTGGGGATAGATTTCTGGTCTCAGATTAGCTGCCTAAAGACAGAGATAAGGTATTGGCAATGAATGTTTACCAAGCGAACAGGTCGCCCTCGGAAACGCGCTTACCCCCATCTGCGTCGAAGCAACATTACCGCACCAGTGGTTAACAACACCATAGCAGTTGGTTCCGGGATGGCGGTAACTTCCAGATTATCATAGTAAACAATCTGATTGGTCAAACTGGAGGCATCCCACCCGCCGATTCTAATCTCGAAGCTGGTTGCATCCGCGAGGGTGGTGCTGTTATAGATCCAGCTTTCGCTGCCTTCGGTAAATTCCCAAGTAGTGCCGGTGAGGTGGATTGAAAAATCAGTCATTTGTGAGGGCGGAGTGCGATATAGAGAATCGACCGTTGTGGGGCTATTGGCGGAATCACTGAAGCGCAGGGCGGGTTTGGTGCTATGGGAAGCATCGTCCCAGCTTTTATAGGTTACCTGTAGCCAATTTGACTCATTATCAGCATCATAAATAGTAATCAAGTATTCCGGGGTAATCGCAGAGACAATCCGCCACTGTCCCGAGAGTGTGACGCTCTCCCAGTCGAGGATGTCGATGGGTTTTGATTTCAGGAAAACGCAATAGTTTCTAATAGTGAACTTGGCTTCTTCATTGTCGATCGTAAAGCTGCCCCCACCCGAGAGGTTTAGATCCCATTTGTTGGCATCGAAACTAGTGAATTCATCAGAAAAATAATTGGAGCAATAGCCCTGACCGGAAACAACGCATACAAACACCCCCATTGCCAAAAGTAAAATGCGTTTCATTACTCTTTCTCCTAAAAATTATTTATGAAAATAATTTTTAAAATAACTCGCCAAGAAATTGCATTGTCCAAAATCCCCACTTGTGCGGCGCACTTAACGTCAGACTTTAGTATTCTTCCTTTAATATTAACATACCCTATTTTTAATAAGGTGCAAATAGAATTGTCTGTCACCTGCATTTATTCTTTTATAAGTTATTATATGATAATTAGTTATAATGGTATGCCATCAGGGGGGCTTGCCGCAATGATGATGCTAAAGTGCAAACCAAGTAAGGATTATCAATTTCACTTTATTAAAAATTTCATTTTCATGTTGACCACAACTTTGACCGCAACAAAGAGTGCATTATAGTTATGCCTCACTAGCATATAATTCGGGGAGTGAATATGGACAGTCAAATCATTGGTTTGAAGATTGCGCGCTTGCGCAAAGAGAAACACCTAGTTTTTTTCTTTTGTAGTATCATTTTTACCAGCTTGGGATTTTTTAAAGGCAAGTACCAGTCGACTGCCAGCCAGGGTAAAGAGATAGGAAATTACAATTATTGGTATGGGCGCAAGAAATATAAATTTCCCGATATTCACTACGAAAGATCCATATACCACCAGGATTGCCCAGCAATTAGCCTCGGTAACCGGGATAAACAATAATCCCAGGATAATGCCTGGAGTGGCAAAGAGCAAGAAAGGCTTTTTGATGGCCAGGGCTACAATTGCGCCGGCAACCATACTGCCGACAGCCAGAGAGGCGAACCATAAAGTAGGAACATGAGTAAAATCACCCTCCGGGCAGGTCAAGGGAGGAAAAAATAATTTTAAGCCGCAGCCAAATAACAGATTAGTACCTACTACTCCGATGAGATTAGAGATGGCTTACCATAAGATTCTTATAGCCTTGCTTCGCATCTTAGTCTCCGGCTAGAAAGAATAATTATTCGGCTTCACCCAACACCCAAATTATGCTATACAATATTGCGCAAGTGTCTATGGAAAAACTTTGGGATTTATTCTTATGCTTATGGATGAGAAAATCATGCCCACGGTAATCTTCGATATCGACGGCACCCTGGTTGACAGCATGGGGTTTGATGATGAGCTGTTTCGGGAGGCTGTGATCACGGTCGCGGGTGAAATCAACATCCATGGTGACTGGATGGAATATGATTTTGTTACCGATACCGGGATCATCAACCAGATCTTGCGGGAAAACAATATTCCTGATATCGAAAGGCATAGAGAGCGCATCCGCACTCGCTTTGGGGAATTGGTTGAGAATCACCTGGCAGACAACCCCTGCCAGCCGGTAAGTGGAGCAGTGGAGGCTATTAAAGATCTTCAGGAAGACAGCGATTACGCTGTCGGGATTGCGACCGGTGGCTGGGGGCATACCGCGCGGATGAAACTGCAATCCGCAGGTTTTGAACTTGATGGTATTCCGCTATGCTCAAGTGATGAGCATTATCAGCGTGAAGCCATTATGGAATTATGTAAAAACCAGCTTGCTCCCAATAACAACAAAACTGTTTATGTGGGCGATCGGGAATGGGATCAGCAAGCCGCTATTAACCTGGGCTGGGGCTTTGTTGGAGTAGGTGAAAAGCTCAGGGGTAAAACTTCGGTGTGGATTGCTGACTATGCCTCCGGGGAGTGGCAGGATGCGCTCAAACAGGCATTACAGGAGAAACCTAAATGATCCGCATGATCAAAGATGATGACACGCAGGCAATCTGTGAGATCTACAACCATTATATAAAAAACACAATGGTGACCTTTGAAGAACAATTAGTTTCAGCCAAGGAGATGGCCGGACGTATCCACAGCGTAAGCAGTGAATACCCCTGGTTCGTCTACGAAGAAGCAGGGGCAGTAATCGGTTACAGTTATGCGAATCGCTGGAAGAGCCGCTCAGCTTATCGTTATTCGGTTGAGAGTACGGTTTACCTTGCTCCAGAGGTGATGGGGCTCGGGATTGGCACAGCGCTTTATGAGGAATTGCTAAAGGCTTTAAGAAAACAAAACATCCATAGCGCCGTTGGTTGTATTGCGTTGCCCAACCCTGCCAGCGTCAAGCTGCATGAGAAGCTGGGATTTCAGAAGATCGCCCACCTCAAGGAGATGGGATGGAAGTTTGATAAATGGATTGATGTTGGGTATTGGCAGCTTATTCTTAAAGATTCCGAATAAATCTTGATAAGATAACACCCCCACTTGTAAACCGATTCTCCCTGCCTCTATCCTTAAAGAAGGTTCCCCGGAACCCGTTTAATTTTTGCGGTTCCGGATTAGCTCCAGCAGGGCCTGGGCCGCCTCTTCCGGGCCGGTAGTTTCATAGCCGGGGATGCCCAGGCGGGTGCGGAACTGGGCCACGACAGTGTTGCTGGCAAAGGCTGCCTCGAAGACGCGTACCGCCAGGCCTTCATGCAGTTGCCGGTATTGGGGCGCGCCAAAGATATTGGCAAAGTAGCTGTGCCCGAGACCGGTAGAGGTCGTGGTGCCCTTGGCCATGGCCGCCCCCGCGCGGAAGGTTGCCAGGGCCTCCCCGGCGGTGCGGAATTGCTCTATCACCGGGTGCTCGCTGTCAACCTGCTCGTAGTTATTGGCATAGAGCAGATAATCGACGGGGTAGCCGCAGAGCACCTCCATCATGGTGGTAACCGGAAGCACGACCCGGGCATTGACCTTCTGGGGGCTCATGAATATCGCACGGTCGATCTGTTCAAAGGCGTAGCCCTGCTGGAGGTCGTCGAGGCGGATGAACGCGCCGATTTCCGTGCCGTAACCGCAGACCCGCCCCGAGGCATCCACCTCCAGGGAGCCCATGTCGTCCGCGATAATCCTGAGATCCTCCAACTGCTCGTCGCCGATGCGCCGGAATGCCTCCAGCGATTCCGACTTGCCGGTCGCGGTATCCCCGATAATGAGCACGGTCGCCGACACGTCGTTCTTCAGGGCGATGCGCACCATCGCGCCGTGAAAGGGCATGCGCCCGCGCTGCATCATGACTATGTTGTGCAGCGTCAGGATCATCTTCTTGAGGTAGCCGAAATAGCCGAAGCGCTCCTCGTCCGGGACCGCCGCCACCAGGAGGTTGTTGGCGGTATCTTCGTGAAACACGGTCGGTAATTTGCCGTAGGCGGCCAAGGCCTCGCCGGGCGCGCCGTAGAGGTAGATGGCGTCGGGACCGCGCTGGATCTCCGCTTCCTCCGCTAGTTCGAAGAGATTGCACAGGGCGCAGCCCAGTTCCATGAATTTCTGGTGGAAATAGACGAAGATCGTGACCGGCCCGACCTTCGCGGGAAAACACAGCCACTCCTTCGGAGAAAGCTGCAGGCCGCGCAGGGGATTCTCCGCTACCTTGGTGAATTCCCCGGTGCGTTTGTTCATGGGCGGATCGATGATCA
>JAFGNG010000271.1 GCA_016927125.1 Planctomycetota bacterium
CCACTATTTTTTTAGTGTCGGGAGAATGTTCTGTAAATGGCCTGACCCGCTCGACCAGACATAAACCGTTGGCAAGCAGGCGATCCCGGCAGGGTTGATCAGGGATTTCATTCGGATAAGAGGTAAAAGGTATTTGATCAGCCATCTTGCCGGTTAGGACAGCTTCCACGCGCTCCCGGGGAGTCATTTAACCGCCTTTCTTCTGATTTTTTTGCCCATCTCTATTAAATCAGAAAACCCGCCGGACGCCTTTTCCATGAAATCTGGTTTCCGTCCAGTTTCCTTATACTCCAACTTCTTATAGAGTGAGAGCGCGGGTTGGTTGGCCGCCCAGACCTCAAGATAAAGCCGGTAGCGATGCAATTTCCGGGATTCATCCTCCAACAGGAGCATCATCTCCTCGCCCAGGCCCAAGCCTCTGCATTCCTGCATCAGGGCAAGGCCGACCACGGCGTAATTGGCTCCCCGTTTCCGAGCAAATCCCTCGCCGCGGAGCTTCCCATCGATCTCCAGGAAGAGCCAACGCGCCTGGCCAGTCTCAATCTCGGTAAGCACCCCTGTGAGTTTGCGGCAACCGCGGGCGCGATCCAGTTTTTGCGGGCAGGTCATGGTCTGTTCACGATAAAACTCGTTATGCATCTTGAGGTACTGGGGGAGATCGCTCCATCGGGGATAGCGGAAGACTATCCTGCTGCCTCCCAGATCCATCTGCTTGATAATGGTGCCTTCGCGCATCTGCTCTCCCTGCAAACAAATTGGACTGTAACTATATTATCTGGTTATAATTCGCTGGGATTACCCGTCAACTTAAAATCTTACGGGAAATGGGTTGTAATAATATTCCTTAACTACGCTCAGAAAAAACCCCGCTGAGTAATAGCCAGAGGAAGAAGGGCGCGCCGAAGAGTGCGGTAATGACCCCGACCGGGATCATCGTTTCCGCGATCAGGCTCCTGGAAAGCGCGTCGCACAAGACCAGGAAGGTACCACCGAAAAGAAGCGTTGCCGGGAGCAATACCCGGTGGTCAGGCCCGACCAGCAACCTGCAGATATGCGGTACAATCATCCCGACAAAGCCAATCGGGCCACAGAGCGAGACAATCCCGCCCACCATCAGCGAGGTAGCGAAGAAGATAATCTTCTTGGTGCGCGGCACATGCATTCCGCGCGCGGTAGCAATTTCATCACCAAGGGTCAGCAGGTTTAGCTCTCGCACCAGGCAGGCCAAGGCGATAACCCCGGCCAGAACAAAGGGGAGTAAGCGTAGGACCGAGTCGAATTCAACCGCGTCCAGCCCGCCCATCAGCCAGCGCAGGATCCGGAAGGAATGCGTGACCCTGCCAAGATATTGAATAAAGAGGATCAGGCTGGAAAAGAAGAAGCTGATCGCAACTCCCGCCAGGAGTAGCGTGGCGGTGGTGAAGCCCTGCTTCAGCCGGGTCAGGCTGTAGACCAGCAGGATCGAACAGGTTCCTCCGATAAATGCGAAGATCGATACCCCGGGCAGGCCTAGCACGGAAAATGCTATTCCCAGGTAGACATAAAGCGCCGCGCCGAAGGAGGCGCCGCTGGAGACACCGAGGGTGAAGGGGGTTGCCAGAGGATTGCGGAAGACTGCCTGGAAGGCCATGCCGCCGACGGCCAGCCCGGCCCCGGCCAGGAAGGCAAGGCAGACGCGCGGCAAGCGGAGATCCCAGAAGATCTGCGCGTCCAGTCCACCCTTCTCAAACCTGAGAATCTCACCGATGCTCAAAGGAGTCGGCGCCAGCAGTGGTGACCCCGCTAACACCAAGACAGCAAGAATAACTAACAGCAATAAAATTTTTTTGCGTTTAGGCGCCGGCTTCATAGCAATCCCTCTGGCAAAACGAGGAATTGCGGCAGGCGGCTGTCTTGCAGCTTCAGAAAGCCGGTGCCATAAATATTTTCCAGCTTGTCAGCGGAGAGGATCCCCCCTGCCGGGCCCTGGTAAACATCCTTGCCCTCCTTGATTGCAAGAATTTCACCGTCGGAAAGAAGCGCGCTGTTGATGTCGTGGGTAATCGCAATAATAGTCAGCCCGGTTTCGCGGTTAAGCCGTTTCAAAGTAGCCAGAACCTCGACCTGGTGGCGAGGATCCAGGAAGGCGGTCGGTTCGTCCAGCAAAAGCACCTTCGCTTCCTGCGCCAACGCGGCCGCGATATAGGCTTGTTGGCGTTCGCCGCCGCTCAAGGTATTCAGGTAGCGGTGGGCGAAAGGCTCCATGCCGGTCAGGGAAAGGGAGCGCTCGACCGCCGCTTCATCTGTTTGCGTAAAGGTTGAGAACGGACTGAGGTGCGGATAACGCCCCATCCTGACAAATTCGAGCACGGTGAAGGCGGGCAGGATTTCAACCCCCTGCGGGACATAGCTGAGCCAGGAGGCCAATTCCTTCTGGCTGAATATTTCCAGGTTCCTGCCGGCCAGCCGGATCTCGCCATGGCCACCGGTAAGGATGCGCATAATACATTTCAATAAGGTAGTCTTGCCCGCGCCGTTGGGTCCGATGATGGAGAGGAAATCGCCCTCGCGCACGGCCAAGGAGATCCCGTTCAGGATCTTCTTCGCGCCGATCAGAAAGCTGAAATCAGTGATCTCAAGCAAGGGATGATTCATTCTTCCTTCCATGCCACCTCCGGGTGGATAGCCCGCGCCATCTCTTCCAGGATCAGGATGAAGCGCGGGCCGGGAATCACCAGGTATCCATCGGTCAAGACCTCGACGCGCACATTCTGATTTTTGAATCCCGGGATAGTATCCCATTGCCGCCGGACTTCTGCAATGCTTAAACCGCTCTCCTCCAAGCCTACCGCGAGATCCAGCACCACCTCCGGGGCCATTTGCACCAGCGCTTCGGGGGAAAGAATAGGGAATTTCACCAATTCGCCAAGATAGGCATTGCTTCCCCCGGCAAGCCTGAGCAATTCATCATAAAACCCTTCCTTGCCGGCGATGCAGACATCTTCCAACGTGCCACTGCCCATGGTGCGGCCGATTGAAACCAGCACGCGCGGGCGAGCCAGGTTGCGGGTCTTTGCCCTGATTCTTGCCATCCTCAGGTTTAATTCTTGCAGCAACTTGTCAGCTTGTTCTTTGGCATGGCAGGTCTTACCAATAATCTCGATGGATTCCAGGATGCCAGCAAGATTCCCATGGTCAACCCTGAGCACCTGTAGTCCGAGATTTTGCAGATTCCCGGCCGCTTCTTCCTGATCGCTTCTCAGGATAATGAGATCCGTATTGAGACGGAGGATGGCTTCGTAATCGGGATCCATGAAGCCACCGACCTTTTGCTTGTCCATAGCTTCCGGGGGATACTCGCAGAACCTGGTAACTCCCGCAATCTTATCCCCCAGTTCCAGGGCGTACAGGATCTCGGTAATGCTGGGCGAGAGTGAGACAATGCGCCGGGGCGCTTCCGCCAAAGTCAGGGCGTGCATCGCCTCTGGAGCCTGGTTGCCGGTAGTATCCGTATTAATATACCAGGCCACTCCGGAGAGCACTACCACGCAGGTTATGAGAAACAAATTACGCATACTTAACATCCCACAAAAAAACTACTGGTTATCAAAGAGGGAAAAATCTTCTGGGCCGAACCAGCCGAGGTCCCACTTCGAGGGAGTGGCGCCGCCGTGGGTCAGATAGGAGGCGATAGTAAAATCCATTTCTCGCGCGGAGACATGGCCATCAAGCCAGAGCACGTTCGCCTGGGCATCATGTCGGAAGTGGATGCTCGGGTTGGGCTGCCCGCTGCCCGGTTGCGACGGATTGGTCCAGTCAGCCCAGTATGGCAATTCCGCGAAGGAATATTCCAGCAGTTGCTCCCTGCCGTCAATTGTAGCCACATACGCGGTATCGGTAAAGGCAACAGTTTTAGAGGGACGCTTGAATTCATGGCTTTTGGTACAGGCGCGGTAACCTGCGTTGCTCATGCCAAGCGTCCAGCATCGGCTACCGACGAAGTGGGCGTTCATACCGTACCCGCCGCAGCCTGCTTCGAACCCTGTATCAGCAGTATTCCTCAGGGTCGGGCAGGTCTTCACCAGTCCATCCTCCCCGAGATAATCCACCAGCGGCCCCTTCCGCGGATTGAACGGCTTGGTAGTGCTTCCCCTCACCCCGTGCCAGCGGCGCAGGTTGGAGATGGAAAAAATGTCTTCTGAGGCGCGCACATACATATTGTTAAAATCATTGGCATAGAGGTTGAGCCCCAGGCCAAGCTGCTTTAGGTTGGAGGCGCACTGCGCCGCGTCCACCGTTGCCAGGGCGGAACCCAGGACAGGGATCAGCAGGCCTGCGAGAATACTGATAACCGCGACCACCACCAGCAGTTCCACTAGGGTAAAGGCATGCTGCCTTGCACTGGTGCGGGAAGCATTACAGGATCTTGGTCGTGGGAGGTTCGAGGTTAATTTTAAAATCATTGCTCTGCTGTTTCAATCTAACAAAAAAACCCGCCTCCAAAAGGAAACGGGGTTGGATATGCTTCTGCGCCGGTCAGCTTGGTATCATCCGGCAAGAACGCTATCCGCCGTCTCCTATTATCGCGAGGAGGCCTGGGACTTTACCTGCCGGCGGGTCTTCTGGCTTCCGGGTTTTTAAAAGCACACCCTTCCCAAGGCCGAGGCCCAGTGGATGCGCATGGGATCACTCCCGGTTACAGCAGCGCGCCTGCGACGGATTCGCACCGTCTTCCGGTACGCCAGCAGGTATGGTTTTTTCGAAGAACTCTTCGGCGGCAATTCTCCGGCCGCCGGTAACTACCCCTACAATATCCATGGGAAGGAGTAAATGTCAACTGCTTTTGTATCTTTGTTAATTTTCCTTAAAAAAGTTGGCTCTTTTGGCTTGACAAAAGATATCTTTATGATATCATTTTGAAATCTTTAGTTCGGGCATGATTTTTAAGGAGATGGAAAGATGATGCAAGAAGAACAGGTGGATGTAAAAAATGGTTGGACCATGCTCCCGCTGGTAATTATCGCTTGGCTATTATTACCGTTGATGGTATTTTGTCTTGCTATAACTAATAGTCCAATATTTATTGTCCCGCTGGTGTTGTTACTGCCTTTTGATATTATCTTCATGCTGGGATTGTTCACCTTGCAACCCAAGGAAGCGCGGGTGCTGGTATTGTTCGGCAAGTATGTCGGCACTGTGCGCCGGGACGGCTTCCACTGGGCCAATCCCTTTAGTGTGCATCGTGGCTCGCTGACCTCGATCCAGGAAAAACCCAACCAACCCCCGATAGTTGTCCGCGCGAAAAACAAGTATGTAATTTCTTTACGGTCCAGGAATTTTGAGACCGACACCCTCAAGGTCAATGATCAGCGTGGCAACCCGATTGAAATCCGGGCGGTGGTGGTCTGGCGGGTGGAGAATACGGCCCAGGCGACCTTCGAAGTTGATGATTATGAACATTATGTCAAGGTGCAGAGCGAGACGGCGGTGCGCCACCTGGCGACCAGTTATCCTTATGATCACTCCAACGATGAACCCAGCAAGGAGCTGACCCTCCGCGACAGCAGTGATACCATCAATGCCGCGCTGCAGCAAGAGCTGCAGGACCGGCTGGAGAAGGCGGGTGTTGTCGTAGAAGAGGCGCGCCTGACACATCTGGCCTACTCCCCGGAGATTGCCGGGGCGATGCTGCGGCGGCAGCAGGCGGAGGCGATCATCGCCGCCCGGCAGAAGATTGTGCACGGCGCGGTCAGCATGGTGGAGATGGCCCTTACCGAGCTGTCAGAAAAACAGGTGATAGAATTGGATGAGGAACGCAAGGCTGCCATGGTGGGCAACCTCCTGGTGATCCTCTGTGGTGAAACCCAGGCCAGCCCGGTAATTAATACCGGCACGCTTTACCATTAACCTCTGCGCCAGGCACGCGCTTGGCCAGATCAAGTTTTTTCAAAGTGCGATAAATATTTGATGGATAATAATGCTTCTGGTTGCGCTCCTTCTTCTTTTGATAAAAGAGCGAATCTCTTATTATGAGTAGTAAAAAGAAGCTCCTCTTACGGATTGACGCCAAACTCTGGGAGAATCTCCAGGCTTGGGCGTCGGATGA
>JAFGNG010000272.1 GCA_016927125.1 Planctomycetota bacterium
CCAGGGGCATGCCCAGGCGCAGAACCTGCGTGAGAGCGGGCTGAATGTAATCGTCTCCGAAGTCCCCGGCACCCCCAATGCAAAACTGGCTGAGGAGCATGGCTTTAAAGTTCTTTCCGCCGCTGACGCCGCGGCCAAGGCGCAGGTAGTCCAGATGCTGGTTCCGGACCAGGTCCAGGCAGCAGTCTATCGCAGCGCGATTCTGGAAAACCTGAAAGAGAATGACGTGCTGGTCTTCTCGCACGGTTTTAATATTCACTATCGCCAGATCGAACCCCCGAAATTCGTGGACGTTATCATGATTGCCCCAAAGGGTCCCGGCCATCTTGTCCGTAGCGAATACGTCAAAGGCGGCGGGGTACCGGCGCTGATCGCCGTGGAGAATGACCACTCCGGTAAGGCCAAGGAGATCGCGCTCGCTTATGCCAGAGGCATCGGCAGCACTCGGGCAGGGGTTTTGGAAACCACCTTCAAGGAAGAGACCGAGACCGACCTCTTCGGCGAGCAGGTCGCCCTCTGTGGCGGGGTTGCGGATCTCATCAAGGGCGCGTTTGAAACTTTAACTGCCGCCGGGTACCAACCGGAGGTTGCTTACTTCGAATGCATGCATGAGATGAAGCTGATTGTCGATCTCTTCTACCAAGGCGGCCTCTCCTACATGAACTACTCAGTCTCGGAAACCGCTGAATACGGCGGCCTCACCCGCGGCAAGAGGATTATCAACCAACAATCCCGCGACGCGATGCTGGATATCCTCTATGATATCCAGACCGGCGCCTTTGCCCGCGAGTGGCTCTGCGAGAACGTGGTCAACCAGCCGGTGCTGAAGCGTTTGCGCGAGCTGGATTACAATCATCCGATTGAACAGGTTGGCCGTCGCCTGCGCAAAATGATGCCGTTTGTAAATCCGAAAGAAATTTAGTCCTGAAATCCAGTGATAGCTAATTTCGCGGGGTGGGCCAGACGGCTCACCCTGCTTTTTTTATAACCTTTCGATGCTTCTTTCTGCAATCTTATGGTTAACAGTGAGTTGCAGGGAATTGCATGCATTGCGGATACGTTAAATATCATTAGTCAGAAATAAAAAACCATAATCACCTCTAAAAAACTTTGTCCCAAAAGATTTACTAAAAGGTTAGTAACACTTTCATAACATGTTTTACACAATTTTATCCACTTTTTGCTTGAAAAAAATCAGCTTATCAGTCAGAGTATAAACTCCAAATAACCTGTCGGTGATGGAGCATCCAATGACGAAAGCAGTTGACGGCGACATTGAAAGCTATCTCAGAGATATCAGTCGTTTCAAATTGTTAACTCACGATGAAGAACAGGACCTTGCCAAGCGGATCAGCAAGGGGGATATGGACGCACGCAACATCATGATCCGCTCAAATCTCCGCCTGGTTGTCAACATTGCCAAAAGTTATATGCACAGCGGCCTCCCCCTCCTTGATATTATTGCGGAAGGAAACATCGGGCTGATGAAAGCGGCTGAACGCTTCCGTCCCGATGAAGGCGCGAGTTTCAGCACTTACTCTTCCTGGTGGATCAAGCAGGCGATCCGGCGCGCCATCAACACCAAGGTCAGAAACATTCGCGTCCCCGCCTACATGGCCAATATCATTTCCAAGTGGCGCAAGGTCAGCAACGAGTTGGCGCAAGGATTGGAACGCCACGCTACCCCCGATGAAATCGCGGAAGTAATGCGCATCAAGCTCGACAAGGTTGCCATTATCCAGCAGGCTCTCGGCGCGGACTCTTCTTCCAGCTTTACCAAGCGCGGCTATAGCAAGCAACAAGGCAGCAGCAAGGAAAGCTATACCGATGTTATTGAGCATATCCCCCAGAAGGATAAGGAAATCGCGGTCGACCGGCTCTTTAACGGAGAGGAAGAAGACAAGATGAGCCTCCTGCTGAAATGCTTGAAACCCCGCGAGGAAAAGGTGTTGCAGCTTAGATATGCCTTCGGCAGAAGAGAAGAGTACATGACCCTGCAGGCGATCGGCAAGCAGATGAAACTAACCCGCGAGCGGGTTCGCCAGATTGAAGGGCAGGCGCTTCGCAAGATCCTGCGGGTGCTTGGCGAAAGCGCGTAATCATTTTATTATTTTTCTACCCAATAAAAAAACGCCCGGCCTCTTGCGAGAACCGGGCGTTTTCTTAGGTATTTTACTTGTTAGATTAGCGCAGGTTGTAGAAAGCTTCCATTCCGGGGTAAACCGCGGCTTCATCCAACATCTCTTCGATCCTCAGAAGCTGGTTGTACTTGCAGATCCGGTCGGTACGGCAGAGCGATCCAGTCTTAATCTGCCCGGCATTGGTGGCTACCACGATATCCGCGATGGTGGTGTCTTCAGTCTCGCCGGAGCGGTGGCTGACCACGGCGGTATAATTGGCGCGCTTGGCCATCTCGATGGCAGCCAGGGTTTCGGTCAAGGTGCCGATCTGGTTGACCTTGATGAGAATGGAGTTGCCGCAGCCCTTCTGGATACCGGTGGCGAGGCGCTCGGTGTTGGTGACGAAAATGTCGTCGCCGACGATCTGGATACGGTCGCCGAGCTGCTTGGTCATCAGTTCCCAGCCCTTCCAGTCATCCTCGGCCATGCCGTCTTCGATGCTGATAATCGGGTACTTGTCACAGAGCTTGGCGTAATAGTCCACCATCTGCGCGGCGGAGAGCTTCTTCTTCTCAGAGGCCAGGTCATACTTGCCGCCCTTGTAGAATTCACTGCTCGCCGGGTCCATGGCGATCATAATGTCCGAGCCGGGCTTATAGCCGGCAGCCTTGATCGCCTGCATAATTATCTTGAGCGCATCTTCGTTGCTGGCGAGATCCGGCGCGAAGCCGCCCTCGTCGCCGACTGCGGTATTGAGATTCTTTTTCTTGAGGACGTCTTTGAGGGCGTGGAAGATCTCGGTAACCCAGCGCAGACCTTCGCGGAAGCTCTTGGCGCCGACCGGCATGACCATGAATTCCTGGAGATCGACATTATTATCTGCGTGCGAACCGCCATTGATAATGTTGCACATCGGCACTGGCAGGGTTATAGCGCGGCAGCCGCCAATATAGTTGTAGAGGGGCAGCCCGCAGAGATTGGCCGCGGCCTTGGCGACGGCGAGAGAGACGCCGATAATGGCATTGGCACCGAGCTTGCTCTTGTTCTTGGTGCCGTCAAGCGCGATCATTGCCTGGTCGATCGCGACCTGGTCGCAGGCATCCATCCCCATGAGCGCGGCGGAGATCTTCAAATTAACATTCTTAACCGCCTTGGTAACGCCCTTGCCAAGATAGCGCTTATCGTCCTTGTCGCGCAGCTCCACGGCTTCATGCTCGCCGGTAGAGGCGCCGCTGGGCACAATGGCCTGGCCGAACGCGCCGCTAGCGGTTTCAACATCGACCTCCACGGTCGGGTTGCCGCGCGAGTCAAGCACCTCCCGGGCGTAGATTCCAATAATTTCCGGCATCTCTTTCTCCTTTGATCCTGTAGTCCAAGGTTTTTTACATGTAGAAGGATAACTTATTTGCATCCCTTCCGAGTGCGGACTCCGCCACCGGTGTCTGTAAACATAGTAGCGGGATTGCGCCCCGCGTCAATACTTTCGTCAAGGTTTAGCCGGAAAAAGGAGTGATAAAGAATGATTTCACAGTCTGCTTTCAGCCTTGACAATCCGGAGGGCATAACTAAGCTAAAATAATTGTAGAACAGGCTCTCAAGCCTGTGACGGAATAGTTAATGAAAAGTGTCCCAGGTTAGAGAATCTGGGCTACAGTTCCCTCCCCTTAATCCCCTCCCGGCGGGAGGGGAAACGCCCTCTCCCTTGGGGAGAGGGGTGGGGTGAGGGATTTTTGAAACACATAATTCTTAATCTATGATTTGATGCACAGCAACCAGCACGCTGTGCCCCTATAGAATATTTTAAGGCAAACCTATGCCAATTTATGAATTCTATTGCAGCACTTGCCATGTGATCTACCAGTTTTTCTCCTCCCGTATCAACACCGAGGCGCAGCCTACCTGCCCCAAGTGCGGGCAGGAGAAGCTGGAGCGGAGGATGTCGGTCTTTGCCGTGAGCAGCTCCGGCCCCACCTCTGAAGAAGGCTTGGGAGAGAATGGCGGCGAGCTACCTTTCGATGACGCCAGGATGGAATCGGCGATGATGGCGCTGGCGGGCGAGGCGGAGAACTTGGACGAGAACGATCCCCGCCAGGCCGCTAATCTGATGCGGAAACTCACCGAGGCGAGCGGGCTGAAGATGGGCAGGAACATGGAGGAGGCGCTCTCCCGCATGGAGAAGGGAGAAGACCCCGACCGCATCGAAGAGGAGATGGGCGAGGTGCTCGACGCCGAGGATCCTTTTATGCCGGGCCAAGGTAACGGCAGGGGCGCTTTGCGCCAAAAGACTCCGCCCCGGCGCGATGAAACGATTTATGATTTGTGAAAATAAGTTGAGTGACTTCGGATTTCTGAATTTAGAGTTGAAATATCACTCCCCCCGCCGCTCCTTCCGTAAGCGGTTCCAGTAATCAATGCGTTTCTGGATCTCTTTCTCAAAGCCGAACTGGCCAGGGGTGTAGTAGGTCCGTCCCTGTAGGGTTTCGGGGAGGTATTGCTGCCCGGAGAAGCCGTTCTCAGCATCGGGGTCGTACTGGTAGCCCTTGCCGTAGCCGCTGTCCTGCATCAGCTTGGTCGGGGCGTTGCGGATGTGAAGCGGCACCGGGTCATTACGCGTCTGCTCTACATCCCGCTTGGCAGAGCTGATGCCGCTGTAGAGCTTGTTCGACTTTGGCGCGGTGGCGAGGTAGACCACGCATTGCGCCAGCGCCACGTCGCACTCCGGAAAGCCGAGGAAATGCACCGCGTCCTTGGCCGCGATTGCCTGTACCAGCGCCTGAGGGTCGGCCAGGCCGATATCCTCCGAAGCGAAACGCACCAGGCGGCGGGCGATATATAAGGGGTCGGCGCCGCCCTCGATCATTCTTGCCAGCCAGTATAATCCAGCCTGTGGATCAGAGCCGCGCAAGGATTTATGGAGTGCAGAGATGAGATTATAATACTCCTCGCCTTTCTTGTCATAACCGATGTTACGGCTGGTCAGGGCTTCCTTCACAATCTCCTTGGTAATTTCCCGCTTACCTTTTTTATCCGGTTCAGTACCGGTCACCGCGATTTCCAGCGCGTTCAAGGCAATCCGCGCGTCGCCATTAGCGTAATTAACCAGCAGTTCGTTCGCGCCCTCGGTGAGGACAGCCTGCATCCCGGCCAGGCCGCGCTCGCTGTCGGCAAGGGCGTGGTCAATAATGCTGGCAATCTCCTTATCCCCAAGCGCCTTCAGGGTATAGACCCGGCAGCGGCTGAGGAGCGGGGAGTTGATTTCAAAAGAGGGGTTCTCCGTGGTCGCGCCGATCAGGATAATCGCGCCGGACTCGACATGCGGCAGGAAGGCATCCTGCTGCGACTTGTTGAAGCGGTGGATCTCATCCACAAAGAGAATGGTGCCACGATTTTCCATTTCACGCAACTGCCGCGCCTCCTCCACAATCCGGCGAACATCCTTAACCCCGTGCAGCACTGCGCTGAAGGGCACAAAGAGGCGGCGGGTACAGTGGGCAATAACCTGTGCCAGCGTGGTCTTACCGCTACCCGGCGGGCCCCAGAGGAGCATGGAGTTGATATTGTCGGATTCGATGGCGCGGCGGAGCAGCTTGCCCTTGCCGACCAGTTCTTCCTGGCCGACAAATTCATCCAGCGTGGTCGGGCGAATGCGATCAGCCAGCGGAGCATGGGAAGGAATCGCGTGAGATTGAATTATCGGGGGTTTAAAAAGGGGAGGAGAGGCCTTGGCTTCCTCTTGCGATTTCTTTGCCATCCTGTTTCCCTCCCGCTGAGATTACTTGCGCAGCAGCTTGCCCGGATAGTTTCCGGTAGGGGTGCAATCCCGCAGGGCGAATTCCCCATTCACCAGCACATGGATAATGCCGCGCGGCTTGGCAACGGGTTTCTGGTAGGTCGCGGTGTCCTCTACCTTTTCCGGATCAAAGATCACCAGGTCCGCCGCCATGCCTTCGCGCAGGATGCCCCGGTCGGCGAGGCCGATCTGTTCGGCGGGGAGGCTGCTCATGCGGCGGATAGCTTCTTCCAGGGGGAGCAGGTTCTCCTCGCGCACCCGGCGCAAGACCCGCGCATGCGTGCCATAGCTGCGCGGATGCGGGAAGCCCTCCGCACTCGGGCCGGAGAACTCCCGCGCGGTCGCGTCCGAGCCGACACTGACAAAGGGCCAACTGAAGATCACCCGCTGCACCTCCTCGCTCATGGTATGGATAAAGCCCTCGGCGCGGCCACCCTCGGCGAGAATGATATTAAAGAGCGTCTCTTCCGGAGAGAGCCCCAGGGCGGCAGCAATTTC
This sequence comes from Planctomycetota bacterium, assembly GCA_016927125.1. Taxonomy (GTDB): domain Bacteria; phylum Planctomycetota; class SZUA-567; order SZUA-567; family JAFGNG01; genus JAFGNG01. Next base: position 6,409 of record JAFGNG010000272.1, read on the forward strand.
AGAAATGGCTTTCCCCTGGAAGTGCTGATGCTCCTCCAACGAGACCGAGGCGACAAAGATCTTTTCCCAGCAGATGCCGTGTTCGGAGAGGTCGTTGATTTCCCGCGCCAGCGTCTTGCGAAGGTTGGGATTGCGCAACCGGGACAAAAGGCGCATGGTGCCGCCTTCATAGACCCAGTTGGGCAGCAGGGAATCGAGGTTAGCGTTCCAGGCCTCGTAAGGGTACCAATCGGCGGAGAGGTTGATCCCGTTATCCCTGGCCTTGGTAAGCACTGTGCGGAGCTTGTCAAGGTGGCGCCAGTTCTCTTGGCCGGAGAGCTTGAGATGGGAAATCTGCAACCGAACGCTGCTATTCCTGGCCACCCGCACCGCTTCGTCAATGGCTTCAAAGATCTCCGCACCCTCGGAGCGCAGGTGCGTGCTGTAGAACCCGTCATGAGCGGCGACCACCCGGCAGAGTTCGGTCAATTCCTGTTCATCAGCATAGCAACCGGGCGCGTACATCAAGCCTGACGACAGCCCCCACGCACCCGCGAACATGGCCTGGTCCAGCATGGCAGCCATCTCGGCGCGATCTTGGGCAGTTGAAAGACGCGCTTCCGTACCAACCACATTGCCGCGCAAGCGGCCGTGGCCGACCAGGAAGAGGCGGTTGATGGCGCATCCGGCAGCTTCGAGCCGGTCGAAGTATTCCTCGGTGGTTTGCCAATCGACCTTGAGGCCGAAGCGCTCCGCCTTTTCGCGCAGGTAACCGGGAACCGTGCCGTTCAAGGGGAAGGGGGTGGAGCCGCAGTTGCCGCAGATTTCGGTGGTGACACCGTTACGGAGCTTGCTCTCTGCCCCGGGCACGGCAAGGGGCTCAAGATCGCCGTGGGAATGGATATCAATAAAGCCGG
>JAFGNG010000273.1 GCA_016927125.1 Planctomycetota bacterium
GCTTGGACGCGGAAGCGAAGATCATGGTGGTCTGCGCGACCCCGCAACCGAAGAGGCAGGCTCCGAAGAAGAAATAATACCCGGCGAGAATCCATTGCCACCAGCTTGAGGTTGGCGCAATCAGGATCCAGACCAGGTTGAGGCAGAGCATTGGCGGCAGCAGGAGCGCATACACAAACTTGCTGCCGAAGCGATCCACCAGCTTGCCGAAAAGGTAGAGGCTGCTGACCGCGCCCAGGGAGACAAAGCTTGACAAAAAGACGATTGTGCCGTCCCCGGTTCCCAGTTCATCCTTCATCAATCGTAAAGCGAAAACCCCCTGGAACATATTGGCAAAGTTGAACAACCCGGCAAAGATCAGGAAGTTGCGGAAAGGGCGGTTGCGCAGGGGTATCAGGATTCCCGCCAAGAGAGCCTTTTTTTCAGTCTGTCCTGCCAGTGGCGCCTCGGAGATACTTAAAAGAATAAATACCCGGATGATACTGAAGATGAATGACACTGCGAAGAGTGTCTGGAACTGCCAGATCTCGGGATTATCGCCGAAGAACCATTTAATCCCAATACCGATAACAAAAACCTCGAGATGCCAACAAGTCCGCATGATCCCCAGGAAGCGGCCGCGGATTTCCGAGGGCAAATTATCACTCATCAACGGGAACCACGAAGCCAGCCCCAGCACCTGCATCAATTGGCGTAACATCACCAGAATGATCAGGATCCAGATAATTTCTTGCGTTGTAAACCACCCCGTCAGGCTGCAGGCAAGAACCATCAGGGGTGGAAAGAATGCCGAAGCAATATAAAACGGGACCATCACCTTCTTCTTGCCGACCCGGTCAACCAGCGGCCCCATTAAGACAGTAAAGATCGACATGAAGGGCATGAAAAAGAAGATGGAAAGCGTGCTGTTGGCCGCTTCAGGATCAAGTTTCAATGCCAGCAAAGAAAGAATCTGAGGTTTGAAGACGGTTGTAATCACCATCACCACCAGTGAAAAACTGATGATCCGGATCTGCCCCGCCTTCTGCTGTTCAGGGGTAAGAGGTTCTGGGCTCGGTTTGGTGGTGAATGGCATTGCTGCTCCATTTTCAGCGTGGTAAAATATTGTTATCACAACGATGCTATCGCCGAGATTATTGCAACGCAAGTAAATACTCCGGCCGGAATTTCTGTCTTAAGGGGCTTTAAGCATGGGAGATATGGATAAACTTTGGGAATAACCCGGTTTTTTTCGCGTGAAATGCCGATTATTAAAGACATAACAGTCTGATCAGGAATAAGCCTGATCGCTAAGCTATTAATTTAACTTGACTATTTGCAAATTATCCCATAACCGCTATCTTAGGCATTACTTGCCGATGCTTGGGTATGTAAAAACCAACATCCTTGATTGAGGAAAAAAGAAATGAATTTTAAACGCTGCATAATCTTGGTTTTTCTGATTTGTCTCTCGGGCTTTCTCCTCGCGGAAACCAAGTTGTGCGCGCAGGAGACTGGACTAACCGGCAAGCGGATTGGGCTGGAAGATGTTCTCCATCCCAATACCCTGCTCTTCGTGCGCGGCTATGACTTTTCGCGACTTGCCAAAGATATGGAGGGAACCGCTCTGGCAAAGGTTGCCGCGCATGAGGAAGTAGCGCTTTTCCTGGAAGAGCTTACCCTGCGACGCGATGAACTGATCGACCGGGTCAGTGAAGAAAGCCAGCTTGACCGGGAAACGGTAGCGGCGTTCATGGAAGGACAGATCGCGATCGCCTTCCGCGGGCTTGAACCCAAACTGGAAAACCTCTACATCGGCATCTCTTTTCCGGAAAGTCCGGATCGTGATAAGCTCTTCGCAATGATCTCGGCCATTGGCCAGAAAATTATCAATTCCAGTATCCCCGCCCAGAAGACCACGGAGGGCGATATCCAGAGGCTGATGCTAGCGACTCCCAATGAAAATTACTTTATGCTCCTGGATAATCTCCTGGTGATGACCCAGAACCAGGAAGGTTTGAACGACCTTATTGACCGCTACCTTGCCGGCGGCAAAATACCGGTGCTCTCTTCCCTGGACTCCTACAAGCGGGCGGCTAGCGGCTCCCAGGCGAAGCCCGGCAGCCCGTTTATCTATCTTAACGTCCGCAAGGCCTTGCCGGCGCTCCGGACCTTCACCAGCCCGGAAACGGTAAACTTTCTGGATTCCCTGGGGATGCAAAGCATCAGCGATATCGGCATCAGCGCGGTCTTTACCGGTGAAGGCCTGCGGCAAACCCTGTACCTACATACCCCGAAGGAACGCACCGGCATCCTGAAGGTATTGGCGTTTGAGCAGGGTATTACAACCCGCACAAAGCACCTCTCCAATAATTTTGACAGCCTGCTGTCGGCCCGGGTTAATATCATGCAGTTCTACCAGGAAGTCCCGAGGTTTATCCAGGCCTGTAAGGACGCCATGCCTAGCCGCTCCCTGCGCAATTCGGCAGCCACCCCGGGCAGTCCTTCCGCCATCGGGTTGGATTCCTTGATGGGCAAGGATGAAATTCTCGGCGTTCCGGTCGAAGAAGTTCTCCGGCCCTTGGGGGATTCCATTATTATTCAACCCTGCTCTGCCGGCACCACGATCTGCTTCAACCGCGCCGACGCCTTGGCGTTTGAACAAGTCATCTCCCGGATGGAGGCGACCCTGGTCAAGCAAGGAAATGGCGGCGCGGGGGAATTCACCAACCTGCCGGAAGGGGACAAGGTCCTGCGCTACTACAACCAGTCCGGCCTGCCCCTGCCCCTGGCCCCCTCTTACGTGGTTCTCGACGAGAATACCATCCTGCTCTCAACCCATCCGCAGGTGCTGAAAGCCATTTTGAGACATTCCGACGAAGCCGCGGTTACCCCGGCAGGGATTCGCGATTTCGACCGGGTGATTTCCGGCATGCCCAAAGACATCGGCTTCCTCTATTATGTCAACTCCAAGGAATCCTACGCGCGGGTGTATGATGCCATTCTGCCCTTCCTGAACGTCATAACCGCCTATCCCGCGTTGGCCGCGGATCCCGGGCTCTTACCGCCCGGCAATGAGCTGAGCCCCTTCTTCTTCGGGACCGCGGTCGGGATCAGCAACAGCCCCGACGGCATGACCCTCACCGCCTACTCC
>JAFGNG010000274.1 GCA_016927125.1 Planctomycetota bacterium
AACGGTGCGCCCCTTATGCTCACCGACCAGCATTACCTTGTGGTTGCCGATCTGCGCCAGGCCGGTTACGATTGCGCCGTCATCGCGGAAGGAGCGGTCGCCGTGGAGTTCCACAAAATCCGTGAAGCACATCTGGATATAATCACGGGTTTGCGGGCGGTTGGGATGGCGCGCAACATTAACCTCCTGCCAGGCGGTAAGGTTGGCGTATACCCGCCTCAACATGGATTTATGCTGTTCTTCCATCGCCGCGATTTCGTGGCTGAGATCGAGATTGCTCTGGTCGGCAGTTATTCTCAACTCTTCGATGCGATGGCGGATATCATCCAGGGGTTTTTCGAAATTGAGGTCTTTCTCAAGCATCATCAACTTCCCCTTCCGCCGGGGGTTGGGCCTGGGGATGCAGATAGACCGGGATCGCTTCCAGGCGGCGCAGGGCCTCGGCGCCATCGACCGGGCGGCCGTACGGATCCTTGTCGAGCATGGAGGCAACCAACTTTTCCAAGGCGTGGTTGACCTGGGGATTAAGCTTGCTCAGCCGGGAGGGGGCGCTGCGCATGTGCTGGGACATTACCTCCTTGGCACGGATTCCAATAAAGGGCGGACGGCCGGTCATGATTTCATAAATGATTACGCCCAAAGCGTAGATGTCGCTGCGCGCCGAGGCGGGCTTGCCGGCCAGGAGTTCCGGCGCGAGGTAAGAAGGGCTGCCGCTCAAGCGCCGGCTCATGGAAACGAAGCGCTGCCACTTGGTTTGCGACAATGAAAAATCGATCAGCCGCAGCTCGCCCTCGGTATTAATCATAACATTCTCCGGCTTCATATCGCGGTGCACCACATTGAAAGAGTGGACATGCGCCAGGGCGGATGTGATCAGTAGAATAATGTCGCGGGTCCGGTCATAAACCAGCGGGCTTTTATCAAAGATCAGGCCCTTCAGGGTCCGCCCCTCAAAGAACTCCATGATCAGATAGGGCAGGCCCTCGTAGGTACCGCAGCCGAAATACTTGAGGACGCCGGGATGGTCGAACCGGCGGCAAATCTTCCATTCCCGGGAGAACATCCGCCGGTTGTGCCAATAGGCCGCCTTCTCGGGGAGCATCAGCTTGACCACAACCTTTTCCTTGCGATCACTGACCGATTCCCCTTTCCAAATCGTGGCAAAGCCGCCGCGGCCCACTCGTGAGACAATTCGATAATTGCCAAATCTGCGATTGGTTATGTCCATTAAGCTGTTTCCATAATTATATTATTTATCAGGACAACAATATCAGAACAATTCTGCAGGAACTGCCTGCCAGCAGGCAGTCCGCATGTCAAAGCATACAAAAAAACCATGAAATGTGCAATACTTCTTACCTTCAATAGGTTGGCAACGAAAGGCTTCTAACGGCAGGCCTCCATCGCGCGGCGGAAGATGCGCACGCCCTCGCCTTCCTGGCGCAATCCCCGCCGGGTCCACTGGGGATGATTATAGGGAAAGATATTCCGTTCCGGGTGCGGCATCAGGCCGAAAATCCGCCCCGAGGGATCGCAAATCCCGGCAATATGGCCGACGCTGCCGTTGGGATCGGCAGGATATTCCGGTTCCGAGCCGTCCTCGTTGACATAGCGGTAAACCACCTGGCCGTGGGCCTCCAGCTCCGCGATGATTTCGGGAGAACGGGCAACGAGCTTGCCCTCGGCATGCGCCACCGGCAAGGGAAATCTCTCCCCGCCCTTGGCAAAGATACATTTGGTGTTCTTGTCCGCCTCCAGCCAGATCCAGCGGTCCTCGAACTTGTGCGAATCGTTGTGGGTGAGCGTCAGCTTGCGCTCTTGGGCGCTGGTCAGCTTCGCGTCCGGCAACAGCCCGGTCTTGACCAGCGCCTGGAAGCCGTTGCAGATGCCGATGACTAGCCCGTCCCGATTGACAAATTCCTGGAGCTGTTCCCCGAGGGCATTGACCACCTCGACCGCAAAGACCTTGCCGCTGGCGACGTCGTCGCCGTAGGTGAAGCCGCCCGGCAGGGCGAGGATCTGATAGTCGCGGAGGCGATGCTCGCCCTGCACCAGGTTGTTGATATGCACCAGCTCCGCCTCCGCCCCGCAGGCCTCGAAAGCGAAGCGCGTCTCTTCGTCGCAATTGGTACCGGCTGTCCGCAATACCAGTGCTTTGACTACTGCCATGTTCTTTTATTCCCCTCGGTAGGGGCACGGCGCGCCGTGCCCAGAAAAATAATATATTCTATGCGGGCACGGCACGCCGTGTCCCTATAGATCCTTAACCTGGCACTCGGCAAAGAGGAAGTTCCGCGCGCGCTGCTGCATCTCTTCGGTAAACTCTTTGCTGAAAAGGTACTGGTTGCCGCGCAGGCGCACCACCCCCTTATCCAGGGGAAGCTTGCTGAAGAAATACTTGATCCGAGCTTCGAAAGGCGTTAGCTCGCCTTCGACCAGCACCTGCTTGCTGCCGCCCCAGGAGGGCTTCACGGTGATTTTTCCGCGGGATAAGATCAGCATTTATTGCTCCGAATCCCCCTTACCACGCCAGTGGCTCTTGCCAGGCGGCTTTCAGCGCAAAGATATCTTCGTCAATTACCTCCTTGCCGGAGTTGTCCCGGATAACCAATTGCGTGGCGGCGGTAATGCCGCCGAGTTTCCCGAAGGCAACGCCCTGCTTGGTCAGGAGAGCTTCGAAAGCCTTGGCTTTATCAGGCGTAACCTCTGCCAAGAACCGGCTTTGTGACTCACTGAAGAGAAGCGCGG
>JAFGNG010000275.1 GCA_016927125.1 Planctomycetota bacterium
CGGGATTTTAGAATGTTTTTTACATCGCGTTGACAGAATATAGTAGATAAAATTCTTAACCACGAGACTGTGATAATTAATTTTCTGGAATTTATCGCTCTAGTCTTATAGCATCTAATGACCATTTTAACTCTGTAATAGTAACTATGTAATATAAGGCAACGTTAACAACTACTAAGGATGGAGCCGGATGTTACTGAATTTGATCCGCAAAGAAATTGTATCCCATGTCCTCTCTCTCCGGTTCGGAGTAACCTTTATCCTTTCGCTGCTCCTGATCTTCGCCAGTATTTTCATCACGGTCAATAAGTACAAACTTAAAAAAGAAGATTACGATAAGAACGTCCAGCTCAAACAAGCGCAAATCGACCAGATCTTGGCAGAGCAAAACCCTGATAGCCAGGCATACCTGTTCTTCAATTATTTTGGAACCACGGATGCGGTACCGAACTCGCCGTATTCCTGGCTGGGGCTTGGCTACCAGGGCGAATATCCTGATATGATCAAAACTTTGAGCGGGATGAGGAGCGAGGACATTAACCGAAATGTCAACCAGACCCCGTTTTTGTCGCTGATGCAAACCCCGGATTTCTTCTACGTGGTCAATATCATGCTCTCCCTGCTGGCTATCTTTTTTATGTTCGACTCCATCTGCGGGGAAAAGGAGAGCGGCACCCTGCGACTGATCCTGTCCAATCCTGTACCCCGTCATGACGTCCTCCTGAGCAAATGGATCGGCGGGTTCATTGTTTTGAGCCTGCCTTTCCTGATTTCTATTGCCGGCGGGCTGGTATATGCGACTTATATGCATGTCATAACCTGGGACCTGGAGTCTATCCAGCGCCTTGCCATGCTGCTCCTGGCCGCCGGGCTGTACATCTCAGTATTCTTCAATCTCAGCCTCTTTATCTCCACCACCACCCACCGCTCAGCGACCAGCCTGCTGATCTGCCTCTTGCTGTGGGTGCTCTGCATTATTGTCGTACCCAGCCTGGCGCCGGTTACCGGCCAGGTCCTGGCGCGGGTTCCCCCGAAAAAGATGATCGATGAGGCCAAGGAAGCAGTCGACAACGAGGTCCGGACCAAGAAATGGCGGATTGACCGGATCTATGGAAAACTCGCTTACGGCAGCGATGCCGAGCTTGAGAAAGAGCAGTTGGAACAAGATGGCAACCACCAGAAACAGCGTCTTGACAAGCTCTACAGCAGCAAGCTGGAGCGGCAAAGGATGATGATCAACACGATCAGCCGCCTCTCTCCCTCCGCCTGCTGGGTTTATGCCGCCACCACCCTGACCAACAGCGGATATGCCAGCTACAACAACTTCCAAATCGCCCGGGACCGCCTGGCAGGTCAATTTGATGATTATTTCAAGGAATACCAACAGTCTCGCCGGGGGCAGCGGCGTTCCAACCCTGGGGAAGCATTTATGTTGTCTGAGGACAAAATCCCTGCCCTGAAGGTAATGCAGCCTGGGTTGAATCAATCGGTGAATGACGCTCTTAACGATATGCTGATCCTGACAATCTTGAATGTGATCTTCTTTATGCTGGCATTTACATTCTTCCTGCGCTACGACGTCCGGTAGCGGGGCAGGGTGCTTTCATTAAAGGTATTGCGTATGCTTGCTGAAATTATCCGCAAAGAAGCCCTTCAGCACCTGATGAGCCTGCGATTCGCAATCGCCTGCGTACTCTGCTTTATCACGATTTTCTGCGGCCTCTTTGTACAGAGCCAGAAATACAACATGGCCTACCAGGATTACACCCGTGCCAACGCCTTTGAGAAGAATCATCTGGAAAATATGGATCTCCCGATCCGTATTATTCAAAATGGCTTCAACCTCCACCAACGCCCCAATCCCCTGAAAATGTTTGTCCGCGGGATCAGCGACAAGTATGGCCAAACCCTCCGGATTCACCAGCGCAACCTGCCGGAAGTTATGATGTCACGCTCGCTAATCCCTTCCGTAGCGGTCTTTCCGGCCATGGATCTAATCACCTTCGTTGGCCTGGTCATGTCTTTGCTGGCGGTGATCTTCGGTTATGACGCCATCTGTGGGGAAAAAGAGCGGGGGACCCTCCGCTTGATGCTTTCCTACGCTATTCCCCGCGACACTGTGCTGCTGGGGAAATGGCTCGGCGGATATATCACCCTGGTTCTGCCTTTCCTGATTGCGGTTATCTCCGGCGCTGTCCTGATCGTGATCCAGCCTGATGTTGCCTTAAGCGCGAATGAATGGATCCGTTTGCTGGGAGTGCTGGTCCTGGCGTTGCTCTTTATTGCCGTGATTTTTTCCGCTTCCATCTGGGTTTCCACCCTTACCTCCCGTTCTTCTACCAGCATCCTGATCCTGGTGTCGCTGTGGATGATCTTCGTTCTTGCCATCCCCAACCTCAGCCCTCATATCGCGCAGTTCCTGCAGCCGGGAGAGAAAACTCAAATAACCGGGGAAGACCAGTTGCGGGCGGCAAGTGCTGCCTGGCGAGAGGAAGTTAATGACAAAATGGAAGAATATGACAAGGTTAATAACTTTAGTTGGGCAAATATCAATTGGGATGATTTTAACTCCCGGAAAAAAGCTGATGAACGCAACTTAGAAGAACTCCGTTTAGAACGTAAAGGATATGACAAGTACCTGGACGCCCTCGACGAATATGACCAGGCGATGAATAACCGGATCGACTCCCAAGGCACGCTCTGCAACTGGATTGCCCGGCTCAGCCCCTTCTCAACCTTCGCGATCTCGGCAGCGGAGCTGACCGATAACGGGGTGGAGGGTAAACGCCATTTCTTGAATCAGGCCAAGAAATACCAGAAAATCATCTATGATTATGCCCTCGCCGAGCAAATCATCAGGATGGAATACTATCTTGCGCATGAAGGGGAGGTGCAAAATCCTTGGAGTGAATACCGGGATAACCCCCTCCCGATCTTTTCCTACTCCCCACGATCAGCCGGGGATTATCTGCGCAGCACCGCCCTGGACGCCGGGATCCTGGTAAGCCTGGGATTTATTTTCTTTCTGCTGAGTTACTTGACTTTCATGCACTATGACGTGAGGTAAAGTATATGAAACGCGCACTGCTGCTAATCACGATTGTCGCCGGGGTAATTATTGTATTTGTCGGAATTTCCTGGATCATGATCCAGTCCACCGAACCGGGGGCCTTGATCAACCGTCTCCAGAGTTGCGATCCCCAGGAACGCAAGGATATCCTGTTATTCCTGAACGCCGGTAGCAGTGATGCGGTGCCAGCTCTGCTGGCCGCAATCGGTGACCGGGAAAACTTCTCGGAGTTACGGGCAGACCTCGTGGAAGTGCTTTACCAGATTTACTCGCGCGTGGCGGATCCCCGGATTGAAGAGGCCATGGGGGAATTTCTAAAAGACCCTGATGTCGTGTTCCGGCGCCGCGCTATTAACTGCCATTCTCTCTATACCCCCCGGAGCAAACATGAACTGGCGCTGCCTTGCCTGGATGACAAGGACCCGGAGGTGCGCGCGAAAGTGTATATGATGTTTAATACCTGGGGTGATATTAACGAGGAACTCAGGGAAACCCTGCTGCCCTATGCCCTGCAGGACTGGCAGCATGCAGACAATGCGGATTTGAAATACTTTGCCCACTTGCTGGTGGGCAGAGAGGTTACCTTCCGTTGTGAGGAAGCCACCCAGCTTCTGCAGAGAAACGCCGACGTGGTCGGCGCGGAGAAGATGTTGCGCAGCGCCCTGGAACTTGATCCGGAAAACCACCGGGCAAAGATTCGCCTGGTGCGCCACTTCCTTAATATTCAGCAAAGAGAAAAAGCCATCGAGCTGGCGGAAGAATACGGCGCGTTGCTGCGGATCCCCCTGTTACCGGCAGCGCCGGTGCTTGATGGCGACCCCACTGACGAGGTTTGGCAAAAAGCCTGTAAAACCGAGCATCCCTATCTCACTACCAACCGTTTTATAACCGAAAGGGCGGTTGCCAAGACTACTACCTATCTTGGCCACCGCGATGGCGTCATTTATATTGCCAGCATCGCCTACGAAGACAACCTGGATGGCCTGGTAGTTAAGAAAACCATCCGCGATCAACCGGTCTTCGAGGATGACTGTATGGAGTACTTCTTTGATCCCGATAACAGCGAGAGCACTGATTATAAATTCGCTATTAATGCCGGAGGAGCCGTCTTCGACCGGCTGGGCAATGATAGCAGCATCGACTTCCCTTGTGAACAAGCCGTCAAGATCTTCAAGGACCGCGGTTACTGGGCCTGTGAATTTTCCGTTCCGGTCGCGGCACTGGTGGATAAAAGGAAGAAGGAAACCCGCAAGTTGACCTCTGAATCCGTTTGGGGCATCAGTTTGTTGCGCGCGCGCATCCAGGCCCCCTCGGAGCAATGCGCCACCTGGCCGACCTTTGGCGCGCTTCAGCTCCATCTCTTCCCGATCGCCATCTTTGAGGGCGCTCCTCCACCGGAAACAGTGGTTGCGGCACCCGCTGCAGAGGATACTGCCAACGCTCAGGAGGCTAAAAAAGAGTAGCAATCTCCGCGGCAATTTTGGTAATATACCAACCGATTTGACTTACCCTCGACCGATGCAAAGGAGCCTGCCATGGAACGCCGGGAAATTCCTGTTGATGAATTCAATTTGAATATTTTTAAATCTTGGAGCAAAAATTGGTTTCTGCTTACTGTTGGTGAAAATAAGCCTGGTAAGTTTAACACCATGACTGTTGGCTGGGGCAGCCTGGGGGTAATGTGGAACAAACCTTTCGCCCAGGTGGTCGTCCGGCCCAGCCGCTATACCTTCGAGTTAATACAAGCCAGCGACACCTTTACGCTCTCTGCCTTTTCCGAGAAGTACGAGAATACGCTGACTTTTTGCGGCAGCCACTCCGGACGGGATCTTGACAAGGTTAAAGAAGCCAAGCTGACGCCGAAAGCTTCGCAAACTGTTGCCGCGCCCGGATTTGACGAGGCCGAGCTAATCATCGAATGCCGCAAGATTTATACTTCCTTTTTCGATTCGAAGGATTTCCTCTCGGAGGAGATAGAACCCTGCTATAATGGTTCGGATTATCACCATGTTTATTTTGGTGAAATCCTCAAGATTAAGGGCACGGATAAATACCTGGCAAAATAAGGCTATTGGAGGATGAAGATGTTAAACCAAAACCATAAGCTAAACTTTTTAAATTTAGCAGGTAGATTACTTCTTACGGCCATGTTTATAGTTACCTTCTTGCTTACCGGAGGAGCCGCCGCCGCCGAAGACCATCCTGCAGAAGCGGAGGCAGTCGCCACCGCTTTGGATGCGGCTGCAGAAACTGTTGTTGACGCGGTAGTTGCTGCTGGTGAAGCTGCTGTCGAAACGGAAGTTGTGAATACAGAAACTGTGGTTGCATTGGGCAATGCCCCCCTGGAAGAGCCTACTGAAGAAGCGCAGGTGGTCGATCCGCTCTGCGAAGAATTATTTGAGCAGTATCTTAGAGCAAACATAATCAACCAGAAGTTGGTTCTTGCCGCCTGTACTATTATTGCCGACCGTGGTAGAAGCACTGGCTATTGGCAAAATGTCTATGCCGAGATGCTTCTTGATGGCAGCAAGACTAAATACCATTGTTTGGCAATTTTAGAAAAAATCCTCCGGGTTGATGGCACTATCAGATTTAATGAGCAGCGGCCCGCTTTTGAGAAGAAAATAATGAAGTGGACCCCTCAACCCACTGTTATCGGCGAGGATGTAATTGCGACGCTGATCTCAATGTGCCAGGATGCTGAGCCAATCGTGGTAGACCCTTATTTAATCGCCCTGGTCCATGCCTTTACTCCGGAGGCGAAAGACCTCTTTATCAAAATCTTGACAGAAAACCTCTACTCCGCCAGCTCCAAGTTTTATGCCGCCGTGGGCCTGGCACAATTGGGCGAGCCGGCAGCATTTGAATGGTTGATTAAGTATTCCGGACATGATCTGGTTCTCTACAGCCGCTGCCCGGAATCAGCCCAAGGCAATACCCTGGGAGATTTCTGCAAGGCAGCCTTGCGGAAACTCAGTCTGCAAGACAAAAAAGGCACCCGGACTCCGAAGGAGTGGGAAGCATGGTGGCAAGAGGTTAAGAACGGCTATCGCACCAAGGGGCTGGTTTTAATCGAGGATTGATTAAACCCTCTCTTGCAGGATAATTAGTTATTACCCCTACAGGGAACCGGCATTGCCGGTTCCCTTATTTTTTATTGGCTTCTGCCATCGCCTTCAGCTCCGCTTCCCAGCGCGCCATCTCCTGGAGCCGTTCGATAATAGGGAGATGCTGCGTGCAGGCTTCCTCGCACTTACCGCACTGGATGCACTTCTCCGCCATCCCATCCCTGCCAACCAGCACGCCCCAGCTATATTCATGCCGCAGCCGGTCGTAAATCTCTTCCATATTCTTCTTGAACAGAGCCTTATGGTTATACACCATCATCAGGCTCGGGATGGGGATACCTTCCGGGCAGGAATCCAGGCAATAGCCGCAGGCGGTGCAGATCTCGTCCATATTCTTGCTCAGGTGTGCGCGCAGTCCCTGTAGCTCTTCCTCGCTCATCGGCTTGGCATCTTCAGCAATCCGACAGGCCATCTCAATTTCTTCTTTATTGGTGAATCCCACCAGTGAAACATTGATCTGCGGGCAGCAAATATTGAAGCGCAAGGCTGCCTCGACCGGGGTCTCGCCTTCTGCCGACAGGAAACCGAGTTTATCCGCGTATTTCGGAATGGCTCCGCCGGCGAGGGGATTCATCGCCACCACGCCGCAGCCTTTTTCCCTGGCCGCGAGCACGCCGTCCCAGCGGTAGGGAAAGTTGATAATATTCATCCCCAGGAGAACGCCTTCAAATTCATCCTTGGAAAGGATCGTGCGCACCTCGTGTCCCGGCATGTGGGTAGAGCAGACAATATGCTCGACCAAGCCTTCTTCCTTGGCTTTGAGCACCCCCTCGTACAACCCCCCGGGGCGCATCGCAATTTCATAGTGCTCCAACTTACGCAGACACCAGATGTGATAAAAATCTATCTTGTCCATGCCCAGCCGGTCGAGTGAAATGCGGATGCCGTCCAGGGCCTTCTGGGCGGTATCGAAGACCATCGGGCTGCCTTTGGTGGCAATGTAATAATCGCCTGTCATCTCCTTGATCGCAACGCCGAAGATCTCCTCGCTCTTGCCGTTAAAATAGCCGGGGGCGGTGTCAAAGTAATTTACGCCCAGGCTCCTGGCATAGTGCAGGAGATCTGCATTTTCTTCATAACTCTTGTCCATATCAAAGCGCATACCGCCGAAGCCGACCGCTGAGACCTGCTTGCCGGTCTTACCGTATTCAGTATATTGCATACCATTTCCTCTTCACAATCAGAATAAACCATGTTAGAATTATAAAAACCGCGGGATTTTCTTTTAAATTCTATATAAATGATAAAAGAGAGTTATAATGATCGCAAGTAAAACCTGAGCATGATAATGTTTAAACCTTTTGCAACTTAAGAAATTGCTTGCTGTTAAGAGCCATAACTGATTTATTATTTCATGGATGGTTTGAGCATTCAGGTAATAACGGGGAGAAGTATATGGGTATTACCGAACCTGCCAACAACGAACCTCTGCTCCAGAATAATGACACTATGCCATACCGGCCCTTCGGTAAGACCGGACTGATGGTTTCCGCCTTGTCTTTTGGTTGCATGCGCTTGAGCGAAAACCAGGACCTCAATACCAGGTTAATCTTGAAAGCAGTTGAACTCGGGATTAATTATTTTGAAACCACCCGCCATTACCTGGAGGGCACCTGCCAGCAAAAGACCGCGCCCGGCTTACCCGCTGACAAACAGGGTTTAATTGTTTCCGGCAAGGGCGGGATTAACGCCAAAACCACTGCCTACCATTTTCGCAAGGAGATTGAACGGCAGTTGGATATCCTGGGGCTCACCCATTTCAAATTCTACCAGGTCGGCTGGTTCTCCTGGGCGTTGATGAAGCATCTCCTGAAACGCGGGGGCGTGCTTGACGCGATCCGAAGAGCCCAGGATGAAGGCTTGGTCCACCATATTGGCTTTACCGGGCATGATTCCCCGGAGAATTTTATCCGTTGCCTTGAAACCGGCTTGTTTGACAGCATCACCATCCCTTATAACCTCATCAACCGCTCCTATGAACCCACCATCAAGCGCGCGGGGGAGCTCGGGGTAGGGGTGGTGGCGATGTGCCCGGTCGCGGGGGGGTTGCTGGATTGTGAAAGCGAGCTGCTGAAAAAAGAGTTCGGCATGAACCTTCCCACCGTGGAGATGGCGCTCCGGTTTGTGCTGGCCAACCCCGCTGTCAGCACCGTCTGCTCCGGCATGAATGCCATGGTACAACTCGAGCAGAACGTCGCCACCGTCAAGAACTTCACGCCAGATACCGACACGCATGCAACTTTATGCGAAGCCTTGGAGAAAATGCGGAATATTCTCGGGGATAAGTTCTGTACCACCTGCCGGTACTGCATGCCGTGCCCGCAGAATGTCAATATCCCGCGTTACATGAAGGCCTATCAATACTGGAAATGCTTCGGCCTGAAGGACTGGGCGCGTAAAACTGTGGCGGAGACCCCGAAAGAACAGCAGGCCAGTCACTGTAACGACTGCGGGGAGTGCGAAGAGAAATGCCCGAATGATCTGCCTATCCGCGAGAGGCTCCAGGAACTGAGTAAACTCTAAGATTAGCTGTCTTAATCTTGCTCGCGGCCGTAACGACGCCAGATTGGAGGAATTTCAATGTATTTTCACTGTTTACGCAAAACTCTTTGTGGAGCGCTGCTGCCGTTACTTCTAATTTTCTGTGTCTGTGCGCAGGCGGAGACAGTTCTGGATCAATTCCATAAATCCTACCCCGCCCGCATCAAAAAGGAGTCCAGCGACAGCGGGGAAGAAACCAAGGTGCAACCACCCGCACAAGAAGGTAGTGACAGCTTTGAAGAAAACGACATGTCGAGGCTGCCGGATAACCTGGGCGAACCTTCCGTAACACCGGAAGAGGAGGAGGAAGCCCCGGTTGAGCCCATGCTGCAGCCCCAACCATCTCCCCATGAAGTAGTAGTTGCATCGCAACAACTCGTCCCCGCTACAACCATTGAGTTCCAAACGCCCTGGGGGATGATTCCCTTTTGCCATAAAGCCGCTTATCATTATGACACCGAGCGTGGGCCGGGGTTCACCATCCCCATTCCGGAAGACTGGAAGAGGACCGAACCCCAGAAACACCCGGTCCTCGGCGGGATGCAATACCGCTACATCGCACCCAGCGGCTATCCCCACGCGCCGTATGTGGTGGTCGCGGTATTCCCCATGAAGGATGACGTTGACCTGGCTGACTTCCTGTCTAAAAAGCAAGTGGCGATGTTCTCCTCCTTCAAGTTCAAGGAGGCCCATAACGTCAGCCTGGGCCGCCGCTCCGGCATCGGGGTCTATTACGAAGGCATTCTCAAGATGAGCGATGTTTCCTGCCATCTCTTCCTGACCCGTTACAAGGGCAAGGGCTATGCCGTCTACGGGCTTTATTTCGATCGTGCCGGCGGCGAAGCTATTGGCAAAGTCATGAATTCCATCCGCATCAGTCAATAGGCTTATTCCGTCACAGGGGCAGGCATCCATGGGTTATGACAGTTTAAACCACCCTTCGCTCCACCGCACCTGGATCGAGATTGATCTCAGCGCTATCATGGAGAATATCCGCCGCTTCCAGCGGCATATCGGCCCTAATGTCGAAATTATGGCGCTCATCAAGGCGAACGCCTACGGCCATGGCGCGGTCGAGGTCGCCAAGGCAGCCCTCAGCACCGGGGCAACGCGCCTGGGAGTAGCCAACTGCCTGGAGGGTGAAGAGCTCCGCCGCGAAGGCATCACCGCGCCTATCCATATCCTCGGCGCACTCCTCCCGGAAGAGGTCGAGAGCGCGGTGCATCATGACCTGGTCATCTCGCTTCATGATCTTTCTATCGCCCGGCTTGCCAGCCTGGCTGCCTTGCAGCAAGGCCGGGACGCGGTTGTCCATCTGAAGGTTGATACCGGCATGGGCCGCCTGGGAGTCCTGCCCGCGGAGATTGTGCATGTAGCTACTGAAATCACAAAGATGCCGAGTTTGAATCTTGAAGGAATCTTCATGCACTTCGCCAAGGCGATTGATGAGATTTATACCCACAAGCAGCTCGCCTGTTTCAATGCCACGGTAGCGGAATTGCAGAAGCTCGGGATCGGGCCACTGCTACGCCACTGCGCCAATAGCACCGCCGCAATCCTCTACCCGGAGAGCCATTACGATATGATTCGGCCCGGGATCGGCCTCTACGGCATGCACGATCCCGAATGGCTCGCGGACAAGCTTCCTCTTGTCCCGGTGCTGTCATGGAAGACCCTCGTGGTACAGGTCAAGGAATACCCCGCCGGGATGAAGCTGGGCTACAACTGCACCTTTACTACCAGTAAGAATATGCGGATCGCTATTATGCCCGTGGGTTATGCCGACGGTTACCGGCGGGGGCTTTCCAATCTGAGTGATGTCCTGATAAACCAGCAGCGCGCACGCGTGGTCGGCATGGTCAGTATGGATCACATTATGGCGGATGTTACTCAGATCCCAGAGGTCTTCGTGGGCAGTGAAGTGACCTTGATTGGTACCGATGGCGAAGAGCGTATTACTGCGGAAGAGCTGGCCTCGCACCTACCCGACGCCATCCCCTACGAATTCACCGCCTGCCTGGGCCAGCGGATCGGGAAATGCTTCTTCAACCATGCATCTTCCCAGAAGAAAGTATGACCAACCGTTACCTACCAGTCATTATTATCTTTCCAGATAATAAAAAAGAGGAGCCTTATCTAAAGGCTCCTCTTTCCCGGTAACAAAAGGCAGTGCTTACTTAATGCGGGGATTGGGATCGGAGAGACGCTCGCGCTGTTTGCCAATAACGGTTTCAAACTCCTCGCACCACTCGATCAGGAACCGGAAGGAATTATCCTCTTCGCGGCTCACCAACGGCTGGATTTGTTTAGGATTCCGCCAGTCGGAGTGGAACAAGACCTTGCGCCTTTTTTTGATCTCATCTCTGATTGACTTCTTACTGCTAACCTCACTATCCTTACTTTCCACTTCATTTTTTAATTTCACCATTCTGACCCCCCCTTTAAGGCCTTGCGAATCTGCTGCCATATCCCCCAGCTACAATTCACTTGTAATAGAATACTATATAACCGGGGAAAATTGAAAGTAAAATCTCCGAAAAAAGTTGATTTTTTTTCGGTGAAGGTTGATCGAGATTTTTTCAGTATTTACTTTGGATAGTAAACTTTTGGAATGAATTACGTTTCACTTACTGAAGGAAACTAAATTTCATCCATCCAGTGGGTGGGTTCCTGGCCTTCCTTGCCGGTTACCATGATGTCCGGCTTGGAGGCAGGGGGGTTAGGCATTGCGGTAAGAGTGCCCGCCTCGCGGCGGCGGCCACCCCGGCGCCGGGGCCGGCGTTTCCTGGGTTTCCCTGAGGGTTTTTCTTCAAGTTTCTTGGGCTGGGTTTTCTTCGGTTCTTCAGCTTGACCTTCTTCCACTTGCACTTTCTCGGGGCGACGCCGGCCACGGTGTGACCGTGGGCTTCTACGCTTTGGTTGTCTGTTGCGGGGATCACTTTCTGCTTCTTCGACTCCGCCTGATTTTTTAAATTCATTGTACAGGTGTCGCCACTTCTGCAACGGCTCAGGATCCAGGCTTTCAATCTCTACCGCCAAACCGTAAAGTTCCAGCGCGTCGGCAAAGAACCTCCGGGACATGAATTTCTGACGGTTGAAGCGCCGCTTGCGTTTGGCCATGAAGCGGTCCTGCGCGGAGAAGATCAGGCCAATGCTCTCCCGGATTCTCCTCGGCACAATCAGGGTCTTGACTATCCCTTCGAGGATTTCATGCGCACTATGGGACAGGCGGAGGTGTTCGCCCTCGGTGGCAACGGCCTGGTCATAAATCAGGGGATAGAGTAATAGGGAAAAGGCCATCGGCAGATCCACCGAATACTTGTGTTTGTTGCCCTGGTCAAATTTCCGGAGGTAACTCCAGTAGCGTTCCTGTCCCTGCTTGTCAGCCGTGCCCAGGTACTCATCCAGAGTGGGAATAACGTGCTGCAATAATCCGAGATCATGCAAGAGCTTAATGGCTTCCTCGCCCGCGCCATAACTGAAGAATTTATAGAACTCTTCGACCAGGCGGGCAGGGGCGGCCTTGGTGATTTCCTCGGCGAGGTCCAAAATCGCCTGGTGGGTCTTCTTTTCAAGCTTAAAATTCAGCCGGGTAGCAAAGCGCACCGCGCGCAGCATCCGGATGGGGTCTTCCCGGAAGCGAATCTGCGGATCACCGATGGAGTGGATAAGCTTCTTGTCCAGGTCTTTCAGCCCGCCTACATAGTCAATCACCGAGAAGGTGCTGAGATCATAAAACAGGCCGTTGATAGTAAAGTCGCGGCGGAAAGCATCCTCTTCCGGAGTCCCGAAGGTGTTGTCATCGCGCACCAGTAGATCCTCGTCGGGCTCGCCGTTTTCGGCTGCCTGCAGCGGAATCTTGCGGAAGGTGCTGGTCTCAATAATCGTCCCGCCGAATTTGATGTGCGCCAAGCGGAAACGCCTGCCGATCAGCCAGCAGTTTCTAAACAGTCGCTTGATTTGCTGGGGGTGGGCATCGGTTGAAACATCAAAATCCTTGGGATTGATTCCCAGCAGGAGGTCGCGCACGCTGCCTCCCACCAGGTAGGCGATATGCCCCGAGCTTTGCAGGCGGGAAAGCACTTTGAGGGCGTGTTCAGAGATATTTTTACGGCTGATCGCGTGTTGCGCCCGCGTGCGGATTACCGGTTTTTTACCAGTATGCGTGATTTTATTTGGGTCGGTTTCGTTGTCGGTCGGTTCACCTTTCGATTTCGCGCGTAACTTGGAAACCATTTTTACAACTTTTTTGATCATGTAAGTGTCCGGTTCTAAAGCAAGCTAATGCTTATTATAATATTATTGAATTAAACCATCCGGCAGCAGCGTTGCTGAGCTTACTCCGGCGATGAAAATCACTCTCGTTCAATGCGTGCGCCCAGGGCGGCAAGGCGCTGGTCAATGTTTTCATACCCGCGGTCAATCTGATCAATATTGC
>JAFGNG010000276.1 GCA_016927125.1 Planctomycetota bacterium
CTTCCGTATCTAAAATACCAGAAAGCTGGTTGCGGAGGTCGGCTTGTTGGAGTTCAATGGGAACATCTTCTATTACTTTCAGATCAGGTGCCCAATCTGCTGTATCTGCAGGTGCTTCATGTACTGGGGTGGAAGCGACCTCTCCCGTTTTCGGAGTAACCTCTATGGGCTTCGGCGGAGGCGGGAGGATCTCGCGATCCTTTGGTGTCGGTGGTGGCCCGTATATTGAAGTGGTATCCGGCGTCTTTTCATGTAACGGGGTAGAAGCTAATTCCCTTGCGGTGTCTGAGATTTGTGTTCCAATCTTTTTAACTGCTTCGCCAGTGGTATCCGGGAAGGGTGTTTCCTCGGGCTTAGCAGGGGTTGAAGGTGCTTCCGTATCTAAAATACCAGAAAGCTGGTTGCGGAGGTCGGCTTGTTGGAGTTCAATGGGAACCGTTTCTACTGCTTTCAAATCAGGCTTCCAATCTACTACATCGGTTTCAGTATCCGAGCGAGGCTCTGCAGTAGATATAGGTTCTTGGAGAGCAAACGGCGGATACGGGGAAAGCTGCGGCACGATCGACTCTCCTTCGGCGTCTTCTCCCATCTCGGCCATGGCGTCATATACTGTATCTTTCGAGGAAATCGGCTCCGGCGAGCGTGGAGTGATTTCGCTTGCCCTGGCCCGTTCCCGGTCCCTCGGTGATTCTAATGGGGCTGGCGGCCGGGGAGTAATTTCGCGCATCTTGGCCTCTTGTTCCGGGGAGGGACCATCCGCCATGATATTGGGGTCGTTGAATAGCCCCTTGGAGGGGATCGCTTTCTCGTCCACTACCCCGGTCAACTCATGCGAAGCCTTGTCAATCGACTGCGAGTAGGCTGCTATCAGAGGATTGTTGGACTCCACAATAATAACCTTCTGGATCTCCCCTTTGTCGTTGACCCGGCTCTCCAGTTCGTATCCCGCCTCACCCATATCTTTAGTCAGCCGGTCCTGGGCATCCATGAGTTGATCAATATTATTATCAAGTTGCTGCTGCGCTTTCTTGATTTGTTCGGGATTGAGCTGCAGGCGGTCTGCCAGGGAGGGTTGCCCGTCAACCGACTGGGTCAGGGCGGTCTTGCGATCACTAAGCTCGACAATCCCCTTGCCCATGTCACCTACGAGGTCCGTGAATTTTTCAAGCTGCTTGACCTTTTTTTCTATATTCGGCAGGTTGACCGAACCGTCCTCGTTGATGGTGTCGCCATAGGAGCGGTTGTAATCGTTGGCCCAGTTATTAATGCCTTCGAGCATCAGGTCATCTTCGATGCCCTCAGCTTCTGTGGTTAAATTGTTGAACTCCTTGTTATAGCCATTCCTGGCAATATCGAAGGCGTTTTTCTCTCTTGCCAGATGTTGATTGTTCAGATCCCTTGTGTTCGGGATTTCCGCTATTTCCTTATCAATTTCTCCCAACCGCTCGCGGGCTTTCGCGCGCTCTTCCTTGGTCGCGCCCGAGCCCTTTTGCAATTGAAGTTCCAGGTACCTCTTTTCTCCCTGCAGGCTTTCTTCTAATTTAACCAGATTTGCAAGATTCTCACTGACATCTTCTTCAGCCTGCTGGAATCTATCCATAGCGGACTGATAATTCTTATTCAGGTTCCCGGCCTGTTCATGAATCCCTTCCATCTGTTTGCCGAATTTATCCGAGTTCTCAGGCTGCTCGCCACCCTTCCCGATCCGGTCATGAATTTTATCCAGGCCGGCAATGGTTTTCTCCATCCTCTCGCCCTGTTTTCCAAGCTGTTCATCGGTCATATTAGCAAGTTCATTCCAGGTGCCCCCCTGGGTTTCACGCAGTTCGGTCTGCACCTCGTCGATTGCCTTATCATACTGTGCCCGTTCTAAATTATTTGCTTTGTACTCATTCCTTAACTGTTCCAGCCTTTGTTTTTCAGTCTTGGTGAGTTCATAATCAGGCAGGCGTTCTTTATTCTCCAGCTTCAAGATTTCAGATCCTAAATCGTTGCCCTTTTCTATTAACTTCCGCCTCTCCTTTTGCAGCATATGATCCTTCCACTCGGTCTTGGACATACCCTCGCCGCGATCAAGGCTTTCCTGGAATTCTTTTTCATCAGCATGAAACTTGCGCTGCTCCCGCTGGTAGGCGTCATACCCCTTGGACAAGGCGGTTTCGTCTTTCATGTTCTGGTAGCGATCCTTTTGGAGTTGCTCCCGTTCGGCCTGGATGCGCCTGACCTCTTCCATGTCTCCGCGCTTGCGTGCTTCCTGCTCCCGTTCGCGAGCGTCTTTATCCTTCCATTCAAATTCCTTCTTCTTGTTTTCTATTCTTTCCCTTTCCGTATCGAGTTCGCGATATTTATCATTGAGTTCACCGCGGCGTCCATCCAATTCGCGCTGCTTATCCATGTTGCGCTTGCGTTGGCGGTCTTTTTTGCGGCGTTCGCGCTCCTGCTTATTCTTCTCCAGCATATCCCGGATGCGTTGGCGGATCCGTTCGATTTTATCCTTGGCTTCCTGGTCTTTCTTATCCTTTTCGCTCTGGACATCGTTCTCGACCTGCTCGCGCATTACCTTCCAGACCTGGGTAAATGCCACAGCCTCTGACGCCGGTGTCAGCATCGACACCTGGGTGTCGTCCATCATCAGTTTTTGTTTCATGAGCTGGCCGAGGCGGGCGGTGCGTTCGCGTTGTTCAGAGATCTTTGCGTCCAGCATACCACGCTGCTCGGTGGCGTCCCCTATATGCTCTATCATCAAAGCGGGATGCTGAGACACGAGCGCCATGGCCTGCTGTTCTGCATCACTACGTACGCACTGCGCCATCTGCTGCAGCATCAGGCTTTCCTGCCGTTTGCGCATCTTCTCCGCTTCGTCATCTTCGTGGGAAGCGCGGGAAGTGCCGGAATCGTGACCGGACCCGGTTGCCGCGGGCTCATCCCCGCCGGTGGCCACCTTGGGTTCATCGCCTTCGCCAAGCTTACCGGGCTCTCCCTCACCTTCGCCGTTATCTACCACCGCGGGCTCCTCCGGGGCGGCGATTGACACCCCGCCGGGAGCATCCACTACCGCCGGGGTGTCCGGCGGTTTGACCACACTCGGGGTGGAGGGCGGGATTACCACTGCGGGGGTAGAGGGCGGCGGCGCAACTGCTACTGGTTCCTGAGGTGGTTTGGCTATAGAGACCGTGGGTGGTTGTATGACCATGGGGGGAGAAGGCGCTGTGGGGATTACCGCTGGGGTCGAACCCGGCGCGTTGATCACATGCTTCGGAGTTGAATCAATTATCGTCGGCGTCGGCACTGCCCCGCCGGGGACCCCCGGCAGGTTGAGCGGAGTGCTCGTTATGGTTGTCCCGGTTAGACCGGTGGAAACCCTGGGGGTTGAAACGATAGTGACTGGAGTCGCTATCTTCGGGGCACTGTAAACCGGAATTTCCGGCATAGATGCGGTTGTCAACACCATGGGCGTAGTGGTTTGGAGCGCCGGGCCGCTGTAGAGGTTTGTCCGGGGCTGGACATAGCCGGTCGCCTGCCGGGCTTGCGTAGCCTGGGTGGCCTGGGTAGCCTGCCTGGCATAACCCCCGCCAGGGGTTACTGGCTGGTGGATAACTGTGGCCGGCCCTGTTGGCGCCATAAGATCAGCCGCTTGAATGCTGAGAGCAAAGGCGCAGAGCGCCAGTACCAGCAGAATTTTTTGAGTTTTAAACAGGATTTTCATGCTTAGCCTCCTTGGACAGGATTGGACGCACTCTCAGCTACCCTCGCTTCAACAGGAGGCACAGCCACGACCACGCGTCGGTTTGCTTGGGAAACAATTGAATGTTCCAGGCCGTAACTGTGCAACCTGCCGAATCTTACTGATACTGAAAATTCAACCTTATAACCTAAGGCTCCAAAACTATATCATTGCGCTGCGGCACTTCCGCTGCGAGCGGGATATAAGTCGCGGTCGACATCTTGTCCATTACCTCGGTGACCTCGATCCTCCCCAGTTCTTCCTTCTTCTGCCCGATTACCTGCCCGGTTTCGGGATCAGTAAAGGTCTTGGTTACCCGTTCCACCTTGAAGACATTGCCGACCTCGATCCCGGAGGTGCTGCCGGCATTAATGTACACCGTGCCGCCGTCGACCTCGACAATCCGGCCCTGCCAGGGGCGTTTCGCGGCGATCTCCGCAAACTTGTCAATCGCCTTGGTAATGCAGCGCCGCGCAGCCTGCCCGAGGGGAGTCTGGGCAAAGAAATTATTGCCGACATTGACTTGATCCATTCCGAAGGAAGCGCTGAAGCCGCGGGAACTGACTCGCTCCCTGACTTTGAAAGTTTTGATCACCTGCCCGGTGGTGGTATCAACTATACGGATATCCATGGCGATCGAGCCCTTGGTCCATTGCGGCGAGGCCCCGAAGCTCGATGCCCGGTTGCCACCGCCGAAGCCGCTCATGCCAATGCTGAAGCCACCTCCGCGTTCGCCTTCTCCGAACTCGGTGACAGAGCCGTAGAGCATCATCTGGACCCCGGTAAGGCCTCCCATCTCCGGTGCCGCGTTGC